>DASXGC010000107.1:0-9162 GCA_036489235.1 Vicinamibacterales bacterium | reverse complement strand
GCGGCGAAACCGACGACGAGAAGGCGGCCGCGCCAGGCGATCGATCGGAGGGCGAGCTCCGTGTACGGACCGCCGACCGGATCGTAAATGACGTCAGGCCCGCGGCCGTCGGTGTGCAGCTTGATCTGTTCGCGCAAATCGCCGCGGGTGTAGTTGATCGTGACATCAGCGCCGTGATCGCGGCAGACGGCGAGCTTCTCGTCAGTGGACGCACAGGCAATGACCCGCGCGCCAAGCGCCTTGCCGATTTCGATGGCCGCGATGCCGACGCCACCGGCGGCGCCGAGCACGAGCAACGTCTCGCCGGTCTGGAGCGCTCCGCGATCGCGCAACGCATGGTCGGAGGTCACATAGGTCAGGCCGAAAGCCGCGGCGGTCACGAAGTCCATGCCCGGCGGAATCGGCAGCAGGCGTCGCGCGTCGGTCTTGACCTCTTCCGCGAATCCACCGTAAGTCGTGATCGCAAACACGTGATCCCCTGGCGCGACGCCGGTCACGCCATCGCCGACCGCGGTGACAACGCCTGCGACCTCGCTTCCTGGCGAGAACGGCAACGGCGGTTTAACCTGGTATTTGTTCTGGATGATCAGCACGTCCGGGAAGTTGACGCCGGCGGCCCGCACCGCAATCACGGCTTCACCGGGGCCGGCCATGGCGGGCGGCAGATCTTCGATGACGAGCGATTCGGGCGGACCGTAGGCCTTGCAGAGAACAGCTTTCACAATGGATCCCTCGTACGTGTGCACGATCGGTTTACGAGGCAGGCTCTCCTGCGGTCACCGGGATGCACTGGCCGGAAATGTTGCGGGCCAGATCGCTGCACAGAAATGCCGCCAGCGATGCGATATCGTCGGCCGTGGACATCCGTCGCAACGGGGATCGGTCCACGAAATCCTGGCGTATCTGCTCGACGTTGACGCCACGCACGTCGGCCTGACCCTGGATCATGCGGTCGATGCGATCGCCGGCGACGGCGCCGGGCGCGATCGCATTGACGGTGATGTTGTGATGCCCCAGTTCGAGTGCGAGCCCATACGTCATCCCGATCTGTCCCGCCTTCGCGGAGCAGTAGCCGACCCGATATGCGAGACCGCGCCGGCCGGCCATCGACGCGATATTGACGATGGCACCGCGTCCCGCCGCGATCATTGCGGGCACCGCGAACCGCGAGCACAGGTAGGCGCTCGTCAGGCACGAATTGACCGTGTAGAACCACTCGTCGGTCGAATAGTCCTGAACCGGCTTGGTTGGCCCGCCGTCGCCGGCGTTGTTCACCAGCGTGTCGAGCCGCCCGTATGCGCGCGTGCCGGCGTCCACGATCGCCCTGGCGCCGTCTTCGGTGGCGGCGTCCGCGGCCACGGCGATGGCGTCACCGCCGGCGGTGCGAATCAGCGCCGCGGTCTCGGCGACCAGTGCATCCGAACGCGCGGCGCACACGACGGCAGCGCCTTCCCGCGCGAACAGCTGGCTCATCACGCGGCCGATGCCCTTGCTGGCACCGGTCACGACCGCGACTCGTCCATCCAGAAGTCCCACTCGTCCTCCAACAAACAATCTCAGCGCGCAGGCGCCAGGCGAATGACGCCGGCCCGTTGCAACTCGTCAATCGCCTGCTCGGTCATGCCGAGACGCTCGCTGAGCACCGCGGCGGTGTGTTGACCGAGCAGCGGCGCCGGTGCGCTGACGCGTCCCGGTGTTTCCGACAACCGAACCGGCGGCCCGACCATTTTCACCGTACCCGCCACCGGGTGCGCGCAGTCCACCAGCACGCCGCGGGCCTTCACCTGGGGATGAGCCACCACCTGGTCGAGTGTGTTGATCGCGCCCATCGGGATTCCCGCCGGCTGCAGAATCGCTTCCCATTCCTCGTACGTCCGGGTCAGGAAGACCGATTGCAACAGTTCGATCAGCGATGAACGGTTGGCTTTGCGCGCGGCGTTGTTCAGATAGCGTGGATCGTCTGCGGCGTCGGCGAGGCCGAGCAGCGGACAGCAGGCCCGCCACAGTTTGTCGCTGCCGATGCCGATCGCAATGTCGCGCGTACGCGTGCGAAACGTCTGGTACGGCAGCAGCGCGGCGTAGGCCGTGCCCATCGGCGCCGGCACGATGCTGTCGGCGACGAAGGCGCCGATCATCGTCGACATGATGCCGAGCTGTCCTTCGAGCATCGAGACGTCGATGAACTGGCCGCGCCCGGTCGCCTGACGCGCGTGAAGCGCGGTCAGGATCCCGAACGCCGCGTACATCCCGGCCGTGATGTCGGCAATCGAGACCCCGGCGCGCAGGCCGCGGCCGCCCGGCTCTCCGGTCATGCTCATCATCCCGCTCTCCGCCTGGACGACGAGATCGAGTGCGGCGCGGTCGCGATAGGGTCCGTCCTGTCCGAAACCGGAAATCGAACAGTAGATGATTTCTGGCTTTCGCTCTTTCGCGCGCGCGTAGTCGATCCCGAGTCTGGCGACCGCACCAACGCGCAGATTCTCGAGCACCACATCGGCGCCCTCGAGCAGCCGGAAGAACAGCTCGCGGCCCTCGGGCTGTTTCAAATCGATCGCCACGCTTCGTTTGTTGCGATTCAGGTTGACGAAGTAGGCGGTTTCCTCGTCGTAGAACGGCGGCCCCCAGGCGCGGGTGATGTCGCCCTCGAGCGGTTCGATCTTGATGACATCGGCGCCGTAGTCGCCGAGCATGGTGGACGCGAACGGCCCGGCCAGCGCGTGCGACAGATCGAGCACCACGACATCGCCGAGGGCGGTGGCGCCGGTCACTGTTCGACGGCCGCGAACAGCGACTGCTGATCGATCGGCTTGGACAGGTAGCCGTCCATCCCCGCTTCGAGGCAGCGGTCGCGGTCGCCGGTCATGGCATGTGCGGTCATGGCGACGATCCGTACCCGGTGGCCGGTGTCGCGCTCCCATGCGCGGATCGCCGCGGTCGCCTCGATCCCGTCCATCTCGGGCATCTGCACGTCCATCAGGACGAGGTCGAACGGACCTTGCTGCACCGCCGCGACTGCCTCGAGTCCGTTGTTGACCACCGTGACCTGATGCCCGCGCCTGGTCAGCAGTCCCTCCGCGACGCGCTGATTGACGATGTTGTCTTCGGCGACCAGCACACGGCAGCCGCGCTGTAGCGGTGCGGCGAACGGCTCGAGGTCGTGCGGGTCGCCGGTCGCATCCGCCCTGGCCACCCCGAACGACACGATGACGTGGAAGGTACTGCCGGCGCCGAGGTCGCTCTCGGCCCAGATCAATCCGCGCATCAACTCGACCAGCGTCGCCGAGATCGCCAGGCCCAGACCGGTACCGCCGAAGCGCCGGGTCGTCGATCCGTCAACCTGACGGAACGGGTCGAAGATCGCCGTCAGTTTGTGAGTGGGAATCCCGATCCCGGTGTCGGTGATCCGGATGTGCAGCGTCGTGGTGAACGGGCCGCGACCGTCGATGCCAACGGTCATCGTGACCGCGCCCTGCGCGGTGAACTTGATCGCGTTCGAGAGCAGGTTCGTGAGCACCTGCTTGACCCGCACCGGATCGCCGACGATCAGCGCCGGAGCGTCGGCCGCGACGTCGGACGAGAAGCCGATCCCTTTTTCGCGCGCGCGCATTGCGTGCGGTTTGGCGACGTCGGCGATGGCGTCGCGCAACGAAAACGTGACCTGCTCCAGTTCGATCCGCCGCGATTCGATCTTCGAGAAGTCGAGGATGTCGTTGACCACGACCAACAGCGAGTCCGCCTGGCTGCGGATGGTCTGCAGGTAGTCGGCCTGCTGCGGCGTGAGCGCGGTGTCGAGCGCCAGCGCCGTCATGCCGATGATGCCGTTCATCGGCGTGCGGATCTCATGGCTCATGTTGGCGAGGAACTCGCCCTTGGCCTGATTCGCCGATTCGGCCGCTTCCTTGGCCCGCGCGAGCTCGGTTTCGGCGAACTTGCGAGCGGTGCAGTCGCGATAGATCGACACGAACCCGACCGGCTGACCCTCCGCGTCGCGCTCGAGCGAGATCGACTGCTCGATGAACTGCGTCGGCGACAGCGGCCACTCCCACGCCTTCGCCGGCTGTCCAGTGGTGAAGACACGGTTGAATTTCTCGAAGGTCTCGGCCTGTCGCGTCGGATCCTGCCAGACCCGGTAATTCTGTCCGATGATCCGCGCGCGGGCGAGGCCGAACATCCGGCAGAACGCGTCGTTGACGAACAGGTAGGTGCCGCGCAGGTCAACCAGCGAACAGCCGTCCTCGATCTGGTTCAGGATGCCCCGGTAGCGTGCCGACTGACGGAACGCCGCCTCGGCGCGCGCGTCGGGCGTCACCGCTCGCACCACGGTCGTGATCACCGCGGCGCCTTCGCGATCCTCGATCGACGAGTAGAACTCGGCCCGGAATTCCTGGCCGTCGCGGTGGAGCGCCGTCACTTCCATCCGTTGAATACGGCGGGTCGGCGCCGCGAGAAAACTGGCGATGGTGTGGTCGTGGCGCTCGCGGTTGCGCTCCGGCATCAGGTCGTGACTGCGGCGTCCGACCGCCTGCGCCGCGGTCCATCCGAACAGCCGCTCGGACTCGTCGCTCCACTGCGTGATGCGACCGTTGGCGTCCTGCTCGATGAAACCTTCGACGAATCCGTCGAGGGGCTGGCCGTTCATCGGCGCGAGTGTATGCCGAAACCTGCGAAGGCTGGTAGAGTGGCGAGATGCCAGATGCGGTCATCGTTTCCACGGCGCGGACGCCGTTGTGCAAGAGCTGGCGCGGCGCGCTCAACATGACACACGGCGCCACGCTCGGTGGCCACGCCCTCCGGCAGGCGATCGAACGCGCCCGCCTCGATCCCGCGTCGATCGAAGACGTGATCATGGGCTGCGCCAACCCCGAAGGTGCGACCGGCCGCAATATCGCCCGCCAGATTGCGATTCGCGCCGGCTGCCCGGTCACGACGTCGGGCATGACCGTGAACCGCTTCTGCTCGTCCGGCCTGCAGACGATCGCGCTGGCAGCGCAGCGGATCATCGCCGGCGAAGGCGACATCTATGCCGCCGGCGGCGTCGAATCGATCTCGTGCGTCCAGAACGAGATGAACACGCACATGCTGAACGACGACTGGATTCTCGCCCACAAACCCGAGCTCTACTGGCCGATGCTGAAGACGGCCGAATACGTGTCGAAAACCTACGGCATCGGCCGCGAACCGCAGGATCGCTACGGTGCGCGCAGTCAGCAGCGCGCCGCCGCCGCGCGCGACGCCGGCAAGTTCAACGACGAAATCGCGCCGATCACCGTGACCATGAAAGTCGTGGACAAGGCGACCGGCGCCGAATCGCAGAAGGAAGTGACGGTCTCGCAGGACGAAGGCATTCGCGCCGACACCACCTACGACGGCGTCGCCAAAATCAAGCCCGCGATCGAGGGCGGAGTGATCGCCGCCGGCAACGCCAGCCAGTTTTCAGATGGAGCCGGCGTCTGCATCGTCATGAGCGAGAAGACCGCGGCCGCGCGTGGATTGTCGCCGCTCGGTCGATTCCGTGGATTTGCCGTCGCCGGCTGCGAACCGGCCGAGATGGGTATCGGACCTGTATTCGCGGTGCCGAAGCTGCTCGCGCAGACCGGCAAGAAAATCAGCGACATCGATCTCTGGGAATTGAACGAAGCGTTCGCCGTACAGGTGATCTACTGCCGCGATCGGCTGGGCATCCCTGACGACCGGCTCAACGTCGACGGCGGCGCCATCGCCGTCGGTCATCCCTACGGCATGAGCGGACAGCGGCTGGTCGGGCACGCGCTGATCGAAGGGAAACGCCGGGGCGCGAAACTGGTGGTCGTCACCATGTGCATCGGCGGCGGGATGGGCGCGGCCGGCTTGTTCGAGGTCCTCTGAAACGACATCGTGCGCCGTCGCGCGAGACGTGCGGACGCCGGCCTCACTTGATGGCGTAGCCGCCGTCCGGCAGACGCAGACGGTGGGCGGTGTGGCAGCCCTGGCAGGTGGCGCCAATCGAGCGCGTCGCGGTGGCGATGGCCTCATCGTTCTTGTTCTTCGCCGCCAGCCCCAGTTCCTCTGACGCCTTGCTGCCGGCGGACGCGAACGCGATGGCGTCGGCGACGTTGCGCGGTTGCCAGAAGGCTGACGTCTGGCCGAACAGCGTGCCGAATGATGCCGCGTCCTTGGCGATGTTGTCGTATTCCTTGGCGGTCGTGTGGCCGCGCAGCGCGGCCTGCGCGGCGGCGACGTCCTTCATCGTTTTCACATAGGTATCCGGCGGTGCCTCGGCCGGAGGCGGCGCCGGGCTGACGGTCACTGGTACTTTCAGCGTGCTGGTCTTGTCGCCGTCGCTGGCGGACAGGTCGAGCACGTAGGCGCCGGGCGCGCTGAACGACACCCGCGTCGGTCCCGTCGCTGCGCTCGAGAATGTCACCGTGCCCGGCCCACTCGCTTTTTTCCACTCGCTCGTGACCACGCTGCCGCGCGGCAGCGCATCGTCTTCGACGTCGCCGTTGATCGCTGCGTCCTGGCCGACTTCAGCAACGACCGTTGCGGCGGCAGCGCTCACTTCGCCGGAAGCGCTCAGAATCGACAGCATCGGTGCCCGGTTCACGCAGCTGTTCTTCGGCGCGGTCGCGACGTCGAGGCCGGTCAGCGCCCGCTTCTCGTTGTTGGCGTCGAGCTCGTAGAGGGGATCGAGCGCCGTTGTGGTCGTGACCTCGGTGCGGCCGGCAAAGGTCACCTTCCATTGCAGCTTGCCGTCGAACTTGTTGTCCACGACCATGCTGCACGCGAAGCGGTGGCGTCCTTTGAGGAAGCGAACAGGCTGATTGCGATCGCCGGCGCCGGGCGTGAACAGGTTGGCGCTTCCAGCCGGGATCGTCACGTCGGCGAGGTTGGTGTTGAAGTAGCCGAACGACAACGTGAATGAGCCGTCCTTGTTGCGCACGAAGCCGTCGTATTGCAGGTAAATCGGCCGCTCCGATTGCGCCGATACGCCGCCGCCGAGGGTCCAGATGCCCAGTGTCAGCGCCGAGGCGATCGCGCCGGTCGCAATAGTACGAGTCAGTCGCCGCATCCCCCGATCATAAGCCATCATCGGCCGGCCTTCTTTGCCTGGATGGCCATGGCGAGATTGCTGCGGGCCTCGGTGTTTGCCGGCTCGAGGCGGAGCGCCTGCTGAAACTGATCGATGGCCTCGTCCAGTTTTCCCTGCGAGCCGAGCGCGATCCCGAGGTTGTTCCGTACCTCGACCGCGTTCGGTTTCAACTGAAGCGCCGCGCGGAACTCGGCGACGGCTTCGTCGAGCCGTTGACGCTCGAGGTAGAGGCTTCCGAGATCGTAGTGCGCGGCCTCGTCGCCGGGATCCAGTCGCACCGCCTGGCGCAGGTGGTCGATGGCTTCGTCGGGATGTCCGGCGGAGGCGAGCACGTCGGCAAGGTTCCTGTGCGCCTTGGTGGCGCCGGGATCGATCGCCAGCGCCGCCTTGAAGGCATCGATCGCGGGGTCGAGGCGGCCGCCGTTGGCCAGCGCGATCCCCAGGTTGGTTTGAACGTCCACGGAACCGGGCAGCGAGCGCAGCGCGGTCTGAAAATGCTCGACTGCGAGGTCCGCCTTGCCGGCCTCGAGCAAGGCGTTCGCCAGATTGTATTCGGCGTCGGGAAAGTCGGGCTGCAGCGTCAGCGCACGTTGATAAGTGGCGATCGCTTCGTCGGTGTGTCCCCCGGCGCGGAGCGCCGATGCCAGGTTGCTGTAGACCGGCGCGTAGCCAGGCCGGAGCGCGATGGCGCGCTGGTAGTGGGGGATCGCTTCGGTCACACGCTGGTCCGCCTGCAAGGCGACGCCGAGATTGCTTTCGGTGATCGCTTTCATCGAATCGGCCGACAGGACGGGCCAGTTGGCGAACACGGCAGCCACCGCAATCGCTGCGATCGTCCGCCATCCTCCGGGCATTGCACGAGCGCGAATCACCGAGGGCAGCGTCACCAGTCCGGCCGCCGCGAACACAATCAGGAACGGTGTCAGCGGATAGCGATAACGCGCGAACACGTAGAAGATCACGACGCTCGCCGCATATCCGGCCGTCATCGCATAGAGCACCCACAACCGCGACCGCATCGGCCAGGTCATGACGAGACCGAACAGGGCGAGCGGAATCAGGATGCCGAAGTTGCCGAACGGTGCGCCGAGGCGCAGCGGCCACGACCACTCAGCGTGCGATTCCTGGCTTTCGGTGTCGAGCATCTCGGTGGCGTTGCCGATGAGCACGACCTTTCTCGCCATCAACCGGAGCCACTCGGCCGGATGCGAGGTCATGAATCCGATCGCGCGGTCGGTCCAATAGCTCGACACCTCGCCAGGCGTGAGCTTGCGTTGCAGCGCATGCTCGGCAAGCTCGGTCGCGTCCTGGCGTTCGTATTCGGGCGCGCCGCGGCCGGGCCGCAGCGACTCGTACGAACCATCCGCGCCCGGATGGTTGCCGATGTACAGGTTCGGGCCGAACTGCGACGTGGTGATGTAAAAGCCGCCCCCGACGTAGCTGTTGCGCAAGGCGACCGGCACCAGGACGATGGCCAGACCGGCAACGAAGAGCGCCGCTGCCCTCGCCTTTGCATTCCGATTGCGCGAACTCCGGGCGCCCGCGTCCCGGGCCGCGAGCCGCGGGCCGTCGGTCTCCAGTCCCCTTACGAATATCCAGCCAAGGATGACAAGGATGAAGACGAGCGCGTTTTCACGTGTCAGCGCCAGGCCGCCCATGGCAAGACCGAGACAAAACCAAAGCGCTTTCTTCTCTCCGACCTTGCCGGACTCGGCGTCGATCGTTTGCGATAACAGCCACAGCCCAAGGCAGACGAAGAATTCGTCGAGTACTGATTTCTGAATCAGGCCGTCGAAGAAAATTGCCGGAGCGTAGAGCGCGAGGATCAGGCCCGCGACGAGGCCGGCGCGTTTGCCGAACAACCGCGCGGCGGCCAGGCCGAGCAGGACACACGAGGCCGAACCGATGCCGGCCTGGATGACCCGCACCGCCAGGAGATGGTGTCCTGCGATGGTATAGATGACGCCGAGGACATAAGGATAGAGAGGGGCCTGGTAGAAGACGTCGTGCCCGAGCCAGTCGCCGGCGGCGATCCGCTGCGCCCACTCGTCGTAGCCGTGGGAGTCGCCCATCAGGATCGCGAAGAACGGAGA
>DASXGC010000038.1:0-70260 GCA_036489235.1 Vicinamibacterales bacterium | reverse complement strand
ATGTACACCGGCGGCGGATTTGGAAGCAAAGCGACCGGCACGGTCACGAACGTGATCCCGGCGCTGTTGTCGAAGAAGCTGAACGCGCCGGTGATGATGCGCATCGATCGCGAGACCGAGCACTACATCGGCGGCGCGCGTCCCGCGATGCACGGCCGCCTGAAGGTCGGTTTCGCCAAAGATGGGCGGATCACGGCGATCGACATGCTCGTCGTCAACGAGAACGGGCCGTACGAGCCGGTCGGAGACACTGCCCAGTCAGGCCGCATGGTGTCCTTGTTGTTCCAGCCGCCCGCTATGCGGTGGCGTGGCGTGTCGGTGCTGACGAATACACCGCCGCGACGCGCGCAAAGCCAGCCTGGCGGTATGCAGGGGATCACGCTGATGCAGCCCATCGTCGCCAAGGCGGCGCGGAAGCTCGGTGTGGACCACGTCGCGATTCTCCGAATCAATGCGCCGGAAGGAAAAGCGGATTTCGGACCGGCGAATCCGAGGGGGCAGCGGCCGCACTCGACAAGCGCATTCATCAAGGAAGCGCTCGATCGCGGCGCCGACCAGTTCCGCTGGCACGAACGCAAGGTCCAGGGCGGCAAGCGGCAGGGTTCCAAGGTGCGCGGGTACGGCGTGTCCACCAGCGTGTTCGTCTCGGGCTCGACCGGCTACGACGGGCTGTTCGTGATCAAGCCGGACGGCCGCATGTACGTGCAGTCAGGCATCGGCAACCTCGGCACCGAGTCGATGAGCGATTGCCATCGAGTATCCGCTGAACTGGTCGGCATCCCGTGGGAGAAAGTGGATGTGACCTGGGGTAACACATCGCAAAATCTTCCGTGGAGTTGCGTCTCCGGCGGCAGTCAGACCACGCACGCACACACGCGGGCGGCGCACGCAGCCGGTGCTGACGCGGTCAAAAAGCTGCAGGAGATCGCCGCCAAGGTGCATGGCGGCAAACCCGAGCACTACACCGTGGCCAACGAACGTGTGTCCGGTCCCGGCGGCAGCCTGACGCTCGCCCAGGCCGCGCAAAAGGCTATCGACCTCGGCGGCGTGTACGACGGTCATCAGCTGCCGGACAGCATCAACGGCTTCACGAAGACGTCAGCCACCGCGCTCGCGGGGCAGGGTTTGATGGGAGTCGCGCGCGATGCCTATCCGCGCGACGGCGTCACCCTTTCATTCGTGGCCGGCTTCGCGGAAGTCGAAGTCGACGTCGAGACCGGCAAGTACCACATCCTCGATTATCTGGCGGTAGCCGACGTCGGCACGGTGATTCATCCGCACGCGTTGGGCGGGCAGGTGCTCGGGCGTTCGATGCTCGGCATCGGCCACGCCATCGGTCAGCACTGGATTTACGACCAGCAATACGGACTGCCGCTGGCGAAACGGTTCTATCAGAACAAGCCGCCGACGATTCTGGATGCGCCGCAGAAAATGTCGTGGGCCGCGTTGAACCTGCCAGACCCGGAAACGCCGGTCGGCGCACGCGGGATCGGCGAGCCGCCGGTGGCGGCGGGCTGCTGTGCGGTTCTCAATGCGATTGCCGACGCCGTCGGCGACGGCATTTTCACTCGCGCGCCGGTCATGGTCGGGCCGCTGCTGGCGGCGCTCGATGCCGGACACGCGGTTCAGGATCCGCTGACCGCGCACATCTGACGCGACGCTACGTCTCGGCTCGCGTCACGGCACCCGCAGGCGTCCAGCGAAGGAAGGCCGCCGCGACGAGCGCATCGATCACGTTGCGGCAGGTGTCCGTCTCGAGGCCCCACAGTTTCATCGCCTGCGCCGGCGTCAGTCGCAGGCCTGGCATCTCCCTGAATTCTTCCCTCACGCGCCGGACGACGTGTTCAAGTTCCATTGCTGTGCCTCGTGTTCCAGGCGAGCAATTCCCGCCTTACCCGTGTTCCTGTTGCTGCCGCTTCCTGCGTTTCAAATGTCCGCCTGCCGTCGGCGTCCCCAGTCTCCCGGCCGGCCCGTTGGAAAAACTCCCCCAAAGTTCGAGGGTCGACAATCGACGGTTCCCTTGCGATCTCGATCGCATGAAACAGTTCATGGCCGAGCGTGCTGATCGTTTCGATCGCCGTGCGCTGCGAGGCGACGTCGATCACGATGTAGCGGTGCGAGCCGTTCACTGACAGGAGCGCGGCGCGGCCGATGAGTCCAGGCGGCATGACGTCCTGCGTTCTCACATAAACCGTCACATCGAGTATTTCCAGCCAGTTCACGAGCCCTCGGACCGTCGGCGATCGGCCCGTCGCTTCGTCAAACAACGCCCGCATTTCCGGCGCCGGCCGCACATGTGGCGGCGGCAGCCAGTCATCCTGGGCGACTGCCGGCGTTGACGACGCGAGCCCTCCAGCAAACGTGAACAGCAGGAGGGCGCGGCTAATCGACGACGACGGCATTAACTCGATGGCGAGCAAGATGCAGACCATGGAGACGTCACGAGACAGGACTCGAAAACAGGCTTGTTTTTGAGGATTTGAGCCGGCGGTTATCGACAGATCAGACGTTTAAGTCTGGCAGCAGCTATCTTCAGACAAAAACGTAGTTTGATAAGACCTACGCCCAGAGAACATAAATTGTCAGAAGCAACATTAATGTCATGTACTTAAACAGTTGGAACAGGATTGTAGGATGATTGAAGCCATGACGACCCGCGCGCGCATTGCGGCGCCTTCCGACGTGGACGCGCCGACCCGGGAGGCCCGCCGCCTCTCCACCCTGCTCGAAGTCAGCCAGGCACTGTCGGGCACACTCAACCTGAAAGCCTCGCTGCACCGCGTGCTGGAGATCCTTGCCCGTCACCATGGCGCAGTCAGGGGCATAGTTTCAGTGCTTCACGGGGAGGGCGACCTGCGCGTGGAGGCGTCCGACGGCCTCGGCGACTCGTCGCGGGTGGTCAGCTACCGGATCGGCGAAGGCATCACCGGACGCGTGGTCCAGAGCGGCAAGCCGATTGTCGTGCCGCGGGTCAGCCGCGAGCCGTCGTTTTTGCACCGGGCGGCGCGGCGTCCCGAACTGACGCACCAGGAGCTGAGCTTCATCTGCGTCCCGATCAGCCTCAACCGGCGGGCGGTCGGCGCGCTGGCGATCGACCTGAAATTCAAGCCGGAGCGCAACTTCGAGCGCAGCACCAAGTTTCTCGGCGTGGTCGCCTCGATGATCGCGCAGGCGCTCAAGATCCACCGGCTGATCGAAGAGGACAAGCGCCGGCTGGTGGACGAAAACACCCACCTTCGGCAGGAACTGCGCGAGCGCTACGACTTCTCGAACCTGGTCGGCAGCAGCGGACCGATGCGCCAGATTTTCGAGCAGGTCACCCAGGTGGCCGGCACCAACACTACCGTGCTGATCCGCGGCGAATCGGGTACCGGCAAGGAGCTGATCGCGCATGCGATTCACTACAGTTCACTGCGCGCGAAGAAACCGTTCGTCAAGGTCAGCTGCGCGGCGCTGCCCGAGAGCCTGATCGAGTCGGAGCTGTTCGGTTACGAAAAGGGGGCGTTCACGGGTGCCGAGGCGCGCAAGAAGGGGCGCTTCGAGCTGGCCGAAGGCGGCACCCTGTTCCTCGACGAGATTGGTGACGTCAACCTCGCCACGCAGGTGAAGTTGCTCCGGGTGCTGCAGGAGCGCGAGTTCGAGCGCGTCGGCGGCACCGAAACGATCAAGGCGAGCGTCCGGCTGGTGGCGGCGACCAACAAGGATCTCGAGAAAGCCATCACCAACGGCACGTTTCGCGAGGATCTCTACTACCGCCTCAACGTCTTCTCCATCTTCATTCCGCCGCTGCGCGAGCGCAAGGCGGACATGCTGCTGCTGGTGGATCACTTCCTGGAGAAGTTCGCGCGCGAGCACAAGCGCAACATCAAGCGCATCTCGACGCCAGCCATCGACATGCTCGCCAGCTACCACTGGCCGGGCAACGTCCGCGAACTCGAGAACACGCTCGAGCGCGCGGTGCTGATGTGCGACGGAGAAGTGGTGCACGGGCACCACCTGCCGCCGTCATTGCAGACCGCGGAAGCGTCGGGCACCGTCACCCGCGTGGCGCTGACCGATGCGGTGTCGGCCTATGAAAAGGATCTGATTCAGGATGCGCTGAAGACGACCCGCGGCAATCGCGCCAAGGCGGCGCGGCTGCTCGATACCACCGAGCGCATCATCAACTACAAGGTGCGCCGCTACGGGATCGACGCGAAGCGGTTCAAGAACTGAGCGCCGCCGCCGCGTAGGCGTCGGCGGTCTCATGGGCGTGGTACGAGCTGCGCACGAGCGGGCCAGATTCGACATGGACGAAGCCCATCGCGAGGGCCTCACGCTTGAGATCGGCGAATTCCTCAGGATCGTAGTAACGCACCATAGGCGCATGCTGCGCGGTCGGACGGAGATACTGTCCGATCGTCAGGATGCCGCAGCCCGCCTCTCGTAAATCCCGGAACGTCGACAGCAGCTCGTCCCGCTCTTCGCCGAGCCCGACCATGACGCCGGTTTTGGTCGGAATGTCCGGCGCGTAGCGGCGCGACCGATCCAGCAGTTCGAGCGTGCGCGCATAGCGCCCGCCCGAGCGCGCCATCCGGTACAGGCGAGGCACGGTCTCGGTGTTGTGGTTGAGGATGTCCGGCCGCGCGTCGAGCACGGACTGAAGCGCAGGCTCGTTGCCCTGAAAGTCGGGAATCAACACTTCGATGCGGCAGGTCGCCAGCCGGGCCCGCGTTTCGCGAATCGTTTCCGCGAAGATCGACGCGCCACCGTCCGCGAGGTCGTCGCGATCGACCGAGGTGATCACCACATAGTTGAGATCGAGGGTGCGGATCGCTTCGGCGACCCTGACCGGTTCGGCGGTGTCAACCGCCGCCGGCCGGCCGTGCGCCACGGCACAGTAGGCGCAGGCGCGCGTGCAGACGTCGCCGAGAATCATGAATGTCGCCGTCCCGTGATTCCAGCATTCGCCGATGTTCGGGCACTGCGCTTCCTCGCACACCGTGTGCAGGTTCAGCTCGCGCATGAGGCCCCGCAGGCGCTGGTAGTTCGGCGAGCCTGGCGCACGGACTTTCAGCCAGTCCGGTTTGGGCAGCCGTGGCAAGGCAGGAGCAGTCGGCGTGAGCGATATGACGCGGGGCACTTCCCAGTATTATATCGGCCCGCGGGCGCAGCCGGTCAGACCACGCGGCCGCCAACGTTTAGACGGACCGGCCCGTCTAAGGAGAGCATGCGCGACCTCCGCTATGGCGTTCGGGTCCTGCTCAAGGCCCCGGCCTTTACGATCACCGCGGTCCTCACCCTGGCGTTGTGCATCGGCGCCAATACCGCCATCTACACCGTCGTCGACCGCGTGCTGTTGCGGCCGTTGCCGTACCCACAGCCGGAGCGCCTCGCACAAATAGTCACGCGGTTCGATGGCGGTGGGATCGGCGAGATTGGCCAGACCGGTGCGACCTGGGAGGCCCTTCGTGACGGCGTCACGTCGCTCGATCTGGCGACGACCAGCGGCGGCTTCGGGTCGATCGGCGTCAACATGGTGGTCGGACAACACGCCGAATACATCACGCAGCAGCGAGTCTCGGCCGGCTTTTTCCGCGTCCTCGGCGTTGCGCCGGCACGTGGACGCGAGTTCACCGCTGACGAAGATCGTCCCAATGGACCTGCCGCCGTGATTTTGAGCCACACGCTGTGGACCCGCCTCTTCGATGGCGACCCCGCCGCAATCGGCCGCACGCTGACGCTGCGCGGCGAGCCGTATGCGATCGTCGGCGTGATGCCGAGCGGCTTCACGACTGGCGAACCGGTTGACGCGTGGACGCCGGTCCGCGCCTGCCGCAGCTGCGAAGGCGGTGGACAGAACTACGCGATCCTCGCTCGTCTGCGGCCGCTCGTCGAATGGGCGCAGGCGGACGCCGATGTCGGCGGAATCGGTGAGCCGGTGCTGTCCGATCTCTATCGCGGCGCTCCTCGAACCGCCCGCCTCCACATCGTTTCGCTGCAACGCGGTGAAACCGAGTCGGTCCGCCAGCCGATTCTGATTCTCTGGGGCGCGGTCGCGATGGTGCTGCTCATCGGTTGCGTGAACGTCGCCGGTCTGCTGATGGCGCGGAGCGTCGGGCGCGCGCCGGAAATCGCCATCCGCGCGGCGCTCGGCGGCGGGCGCAGTGCGATTCTGCGCCAATTGATGGCCGAGAGTCTCGTCCTTGCCGCGGCGGGCGGCGCGCTTGGCGCGTTGCTGGGCTACGCCGGTTCACGCGTGTTCGCGTCGCTGCTGCAGGACGCCTTTGGCGTGGCCGCTCGCGAGGTCGGCCTCGACGTTCGTGTGCTGGGCGCGACCGCAACGATTGCGCTCGGCACCAGCGTGCTGTTTGGCCTTGTCCCGGCCTTGCAAGCCAGCCGGGTCAACCTGCGCGCCACGCTGGTGGAGTCAGGAAGCCCATCGATCGCTGGCGCCGCCCGCGGCTGGGCGCGACGGGCGCTGGTCGTCACGGAGGTCGCGCTCGGTGTCGTCCTTCTCGTCGGTGCCGGGCTGCTGATCCGTTCGTTCGATCATCTGGTGACACTGCGCGCCGGTTTCGACGCGAGCCACGTCATGACCGCGACGCTGTCGCTTCAGGACGCACGCTACCGGTCGGCGAGGCAGGTCAATCGTTTCTTCGATGACAGTCTCGATCGAATGCGGCGGATTGCGGGCGTGGACAACGGGGCGGCGGCGCTGACGCTGCCGTACGAGCGCGCGCTCAACGTCGGTGGACGCTGGATCGGGGCGCAACCGGGTGCCGAACAAATCGGGATCATGAACGAGACCTACGTGACGCCGGGCTATTTCGACACGCTGCGGGTGCCGGTGCTGCGCGGCCGCGTGTTCAACGACGCCGACAACGTCGACACCGCTCCGGTGATTGTCGTCAACCAGGCATTCGTGGCCCGCTACTCGCCGGGGCAGGATCCGATCGGGCGCCAAATCGACCAGGGCGGCGCCCGCACGGTCATCGGCATCGTCGGCGATATTCAGCAGAAGGCCGGCTGGGGCAACTTCGGGCCGGTTGCGGCCATGCCGGCCAGCTATATTCCGGTGGCGCAAACCAGCGATCGTTTTCTCCAGATGGTCCATACCTGGTTCTCGCCGAGCTGGTTCGTCCGCTTGCGTGGAGAAGATGCGGCCATCGCTGGTCAGATGCAGCGCGCAGTGGCGGATGTCGATCCGCTGTTACCGTTTGCGAAGTTCCGGACGATCGCCGACCTGCGTCGTGAAGCCGTCGCCACACAGCGCGCGCAGACGCTGCTGCTGGCAGCGCTCGCCGCTCTGGCGCTCGCCCTGGCAGCCGTCGGCCTTTACGGCCTGGTCGCAAACGGCGTGGCCGAGCGAACCCGCGAGCTCGGCATTCGTCTGGCGCTCGGTGCGACCGTGCGGCAGGCGATGCTCGCGGCGGTTGTTCCGGGGTTGACGCTGGCTGTCGTCGGCGTGGCTGCCGGCGCCTTGTGCGCGCGGCTTGCGGCGTCGACGCTCCGGCATCTGGTCTGGGGGATTTCTGTCGTCGATCCGCTGACGTTCGTGCTGGCGACTGGTGCGGTACTCGCCGTTGCGGTGGTGGCGGCGTTGGTTCCGGCGCTGCGCATCGCGCGGCTGAATCCGATCAAGGCGTTGCGATGACTTCGCCGACCATGACGTCGCTGGCGCCCTCGAAGTAGTTCTTCACATCGTCCAGCACCGTGTTCATTCGCGGGTCCATCATGCAGCGCTCGACGTCGGCGGGCGAGTCGAAGTATGCGCTGAAGACGTACTGATAAGGCGCGTCGAAGCCAGGCACGCTTCCCGACACCTTCACGATCTCGCTCTTGCGTACGCCGAGCGCGGCCATGATCGGCGCGGCCAGTGGCGCGTGCTTCTCAAAGTAATACTTCTCGTCGAACCGCACGCCCTTCTGATAGCAGACTCTCAGGACAGTTATTGGGATGCTCCTCGATTTCGGAACCCGGCGATGAAGATGTCGGCGAACAGCTCGGCGATCTGCTCCGAGCTTGCCGGTCCGCCCGGACTGTACCACCGGGGAATCCAGTTCACCGCTCCCAACAGCGCAAACGCCTGCAGTTTCTGATTGCCGGGCGCGAAGACGCCGTCCGCCATGCCCTGCTCGAGGACCCGCCGGACACCGCGGTCGAAGGCGTCGCGCCTGGCGATCACCGCTCTGAGGTGTGCAGGGGACAACGCTTCGAGGTCGAGGAACAACGCCGTCCCGTGAAGCTCGTCGAGAATGGTGTGGACGAATGCACCGATCAGACGCCGAAGCTTCTGGTCTGGTGACGCCGGACTACGCTCGACGTCCTCGAGCAGCTGCGTCAGGCGATCGAGCGAATATTGATGGCACGCGAAGAGGATCTCTTCCTTATTCTTGAAGTAGTAGTAGAGGTTGCCCTTCTTCATGTGCAGCGCTGCGGCAATCTGCTGCACCGTCGCGCCGTGATATCCGAGGCGGCGGAACGCCTTCGCCGCGCTGGTCAGAATCTCTACCCGGGTGGCGGCCTGTGCGTTCCCGTTTCGCGGCCGTTTCCCCCGGCGACGGGGCCGCTTCCTGGCGGCGACGCGCACGGCTGATGTTGACTCGCTGCTGGCCACGCTCTAAAGTAGTTTGAACGCGCGTTCAATATCAATGATCACCTTTGATACCCGCCCGGACGCCTACAAACACTGGTCTCTCACCATCGACGGCGCGATCGCGACGCTCGGCATGAACGTCCGCGAGGACGCCGGCCTCTCGCCGGACTATGCGCTCAAGCTGAACTCGTACGATCTGGCCGTGGATATCGAGCTGGCGGACGCGATTCAGCGCCTGCGGTTCGAGCATCCGGCCGTGCGCGTGGTGATTCTGTCGTCGCTGAAGGAGCGCATCTTCTGCGCCGGCGCGAATATCATGATGCTACGCGGCTCGACCCACGCCGCCAAAGTGAACTTCTGCAAGTTCACCAACGAGACGCGCCTGGCGATGGAGGATGCGAGCGCCAATTCCGGGCTGAAGTTTCTTGCCGCGCTCAACGGCATCTGCGCCGGCGGCGGCTACGAACTCGCGCTCGCATGCGACGAAATCGTGTTGGTTGACGATGGCAACTCGGCGGTGAGCCTGCCGGAAGCGCCGTTGCTGGCTGTGTTGCCCGGCACTGGCGGACTGACCCGGCTGGTCGACAAGCGTCACGTCCGCCGCGATCGCGCCGATTTTTTCAGCACGCTGGTGGAAGGTATCAAGGGCAAACGGGCGGTGCAATGGCACCTGGTCGATGCGGTGCATCCGACCAGTAAGTTCAAGGACGCGGTTGCCGCTCGCGCGGCCGAACTGGCGGCGGCCTCTGACCGGCCTTCGAGCGGACCCGGAATCGTGTTGAAACCGCTCCAGCCGACCGTCATCGATGGCTCGCTGACGTATTCCGCAGTGTCGCTTGCAATCGACCGCGCCACCCGAACGGCGCAGCTCACAGTCCGGGCGCCGAGTGGTCTGCAGCCGACGACCCCGGACGAAGTCCTCGCGGCCGGCGACGAGTTCTGGCCCTTGCGAGCGTTTCGAGAGCTCGACGATGCCTTGCTGAGACTGCGGGTCAACGAGTTGGAGATCGGCACCGTAATCATCCGAACCGAGGGCGACGGCGATGCGGTCGTGGCGATCGACCAGACGCTGATCGCGCACCAGTCGCACTGGTTGATCCGCGAGATCATGCACTTCATGAAGCGCACCCTGAAGCGTCTGGATCTGACGTCACGCAGCTTTTTCGCGTTCATCGAGCCGGGTTCTGCGTTCGCCGGCTCGCTGTTCGAATTGGCATTGGCGGCCGACCGCTCCTACATGCTGCACGACGATGACGAGGCGAACCTCGTCTCACTGTCGCCGATGAACTTCGGGCCGCTGTTGATGAGCAACGGCCTGACCAGGCTGCAGACGCGCTTTCTCGACGATCGGGAGCGAGTGGATGCGCTGCGGACGCACGACGCGGCGTTCAACGCAGGTGAGGCAGAAGAAGCCGGCCTGGTCACGTTCGCGCCCGACGAGATCGACTGGGACGACGAGGTGCGCCAGGCGGTGGAAGCGCGCGCCGCATTTTCGCCCGATGCCATGACCGGGCTCGAGGCCAACCTCCGCTTCGCGGGTCCGGAAACGCTGGAGACGAAGATCTTCGGGCGCCTGACCGCCTGGCAGAACTGGATCTTTCAGCGGCCGAACGCCGTGGGCGAAAAAGGCGCGCTGAAGGTGTACGGACAACAGGGGCGCCCGGAATTCGATTGGCAGCGGACCTAGCACGTTGGCGCCGAATCAGCGTGGAGAACGGACATGATTTCCGCTGAAAAAATTCCTAACAACGTCAACCTGTCGGACAACAAGCGTCTGCAGCGCGCGCTCGAGCACTGGCAGCCGAAGTACATCCAGTGGTGGCGCGACATGGGGCCGCAGGGATTCCAGGACTACCACCAGGTTTACGTGCGCACCGCGACCAGCGTCGATCCCGAGGGCTGGGCGCATTTCGAATACGTCAAGCTGCCGGAATATCGCTGGGGCATTTTCCTGGCAGATCCGGTGCACGACCGCCGGATCGGGTTCGGCGATTTCTTTGGCCAGCCGGTGTGGCAGGAAGTGCCGGGTGAGTTCCGGAATCAGCTGCGCCGCCTGATCGTCACGCAAGGCGATACCGAGCCGGCCAGCGTCGAGCAGCAGCGGCTGCTCGGTCAGCGTTGTCCGAGCATGTACGACCTGCGCAACCTGTTCCAGGTCAATGTCGAGGAAGGCCGCCATCTCTGGGCGATGGTCTACCTGCTGCACTCCTACTTCGGCCGCGACGGGCGCGACGAAGCCGAAGAGCTGCTCGAGCGCCAGAGCGGAAACCGCGACAAGCCGCGTATTCTCGAAGCGTTCAACGAGCCGATCGACAACTGGCTCGACTTCTTCATGTTCACGATGTTCACCGACCGCGATGGCAAATCACAGCTGATGTCGCTATCCGAAAGTTCGCTTGATCCGCTGGCACGGACGACCAGGTTCATGTTGACCGAGGAAGCGCACCACATGTTCGTCGGCGAAACCGGCATCGCGCGCATCCTCGAACGCACCTGCCAGCTGATGAAGATCGCGGGCTACTCCGAAGACGTTCGTAAAGTGGGCGGCATCGACATCCCGACCATCCAGAAGCACCTCAATCAGTGGTTCAGTCTCAGCCTCGACCTGCACGGCAGCGAGGTGTCGAGCAACGCCGCCTCGTACTTCGCCAACGGCCTGAAGGGTAGAGCGAAAGAGGACACCTTCGACGAACACGTCGTGAAGAATGCGTACTACAACATGGAGTTCTTCGAGTCCGGGAAGCCGGTGACGAAGGAAGTCCTGATGCGCAATGCGATGAACGAAGTGTTGCGCGACTGGTACGTCGGTGACTGCGCCGCCGGCGTCACGCGCTGGAACCGCGTGCTCGAACAGCACGGATTCTCGGATCGGCTGCGGCTGCCGGACCGCAAGTTCAACCGCGGCATCGGCATGTATTCAGGCTTCCGCTTCGATCCCAACGGCATGCCGCTGTCCACCGAGCAGTGGGAGAAGCGCAGGTACGACTGGCTGCCGTCGGCTGGAGATACCGAGTACCTCCTCAGCATCATGGACAAGCCGGTCTACGAGGCAGGGAAGTTTGCCAATTACATTGCGCCGCCGCGGCGCGGCATCAATCAGCAGCCGATCGATTTTGAATACGTGCGCACAGAAAGATAGTGGACGTGCAGAAGACGAGATCTGAGGATCTAAGGATCTGAGGATCTGAGGAATTCATTTGTGGATCTATTGCACGATTGGCGAGCGGTGTCGCAGGTTCCGCAGATTCTCAAATCAGATCCACAGACAAATCCTCAAATCCTCAAGTCCTGATATCCTCAAATCACCATGTCTTTATCCATCTCGTGGCTGGGCCACTCCACGTTCCTTCTACAATCACCGGGCGGTAAGCGCCTACTGTTCGATCCCTGGATCACCGGCAATCCGGCGTCGCCGGATGCGGCAAAGAATCTCGGCAAGCTCGACCTGATCCTCGTCACTCACGGACACAGCGATCACACCGGCGATGCGGTAGCGGTCGCGCGATCGAGCGGAGCGCAAGTGCTCGCACCGTTCGAGGTGTCGGTCTGGCTGCAGGGCAAAGGATTGCAGAACGTGACCGGGATGAATCCCGGCGGGACGCTTCACGCGCTAGGGCTCTCGATCACGATGGTGAACGCGGTCCACAGCAGCTCCGTGGTCGAGGACGGTAAGGTCGTGTACCTCGGCGTCGCCACCGGGTACATCGTTAAATTCGAGGATGGCCTCACGATTTACTTTGCCGGCGACACTGACGTGTTCGGTGACATGCGTCTCATCGGCGAACTGTATCAGCCGAGCATCGCTTTTCTTCCGATCGGCGACTTGTACACGATGGGACCGCTGCAGGCCGCGAAGGCGTGCGAGCTGCTCGGCGTCAAACAGGTCGTGCCGATGCATTACGGCACATTTCCGGCGCTGACCGGCACACCGGCGAAGCTGCGGGAGTTGGTCGAGCCGCGCGGCATCCAGGTGCTCGAGTTGAAACCGGGCGAAACCGCCTCGTAGGGTCCCGTTGGAAAATTCCATGACGACAACTTCGGTGATGCGCAAACAGCTCTTCATCAACGGCGAGTGGCGCGATGCGGCCGGCAGCCGGACGCTCGAGGTGGTCAACCCCGCGACCGAGGAGGTGATTGCCGAGGTCGCCTCCGCCGAGCAGAGCGATGTGGACGCAGCAGTGGCGGCGGCGCGGGCAGCGCTCGACGGCCCCTGGGGCAAGATGTCGGCGCGCGACCGCGGCAGGATTGTCTGGAAAATCGGCGAGCGGCTGATGGCCAGGGCCGACGAGATTGCGCGTCTCGAGACCCTGCACAACGGCAAGCCGATCTTCGAGTCACGGCAGATCGAGATCCCCGCCGCGGCCGAGTGTTTCCAGTACTACGCCGGCTGGGCCGACAAGATTCACGGTGAAACGGTTCCGGTCCGCGGGAACTTCCTCACCTACACACTTCGCGAACCGGTCGGCGTGGTCGCGGCGATCGTGCCGTGGAACTTTCCGCTGCTGTTGACGGCGTGGAAGGTCGCGCCGGCGCTGGCCTGTGGCAATACCGTGATTATCAAACCCGCGAGCCAGACGCCACTGACAGCGCTCGCTCTCGCCGAGGTCGCACTCGAGGCAGGACTCCCCGCCGGAGTGCTCAATGTGATCACCGGCCCGGGCGCGTCAGTCGGCCAGATGATCGTGGATCATTCCGGTATCGACAAAATCGCGTTCACCGGAGACACCTCCACCGGCAAGCAGATCATGCGCGGCTCGGCCGAGTCGCTGAAGCGCATCACGCTCGAACTGGGTGGCAAGTCGCCGAACATCGTCTTCGCCGACGCCGATCTCGACGCTGCGGTCCGCGGCGCGACCACCGGCATCTTCTACGGGAAGGGTGAAGTCTGCGCGGCCGGCTCTCGCCTCCTGGTCGAGAAGTCGATCAAGAACGAGTTCATGGACAAGGTTGCCGCTCGAGCACGGCAGATCAAGCCGGGCGACCCTCTCGACCCTCGCACCCGTCTCGGGGCGATCTCGTCCAGGCGTCAGCTCGAAACCGACCTGCGCTACATCGAGACTGCCAAGAAAGAGGGAGCGACCCTGATCGCCGGCGGCGAGCGTGCAGACATCGGCACCGGCAAAGGCTATTTCCTGCAGCCGACTGTCTTCGACGGCGTCACGCCGGACATGACCATCGCGCGCGAAGAAATCTTCGGCCCGGTTCTTGCGACCATCGAGTTTGCTGACGTTGACGAAGCGATCGCCCGCGCCAACGACTCGGTTTATGGCCTGGCGGCGGCGGTCTGGACCAGAGACATCAAGAAGGCGCATCACGTCGCGCGCAAGCTCCAGGCAGGAACGGTCTGGATCAACACCTACAACGTGTACGACACCGCAGCCTCGTTCGGCGGCTACAAGCAGAGCGGCTTCGGGCGGGAGATGAGCGTGCATGCGCTCGAGCACTACACGCAGGTGAAGAGCGTGTGGGTGGATCTGAACAGATAGCAGCCGAGTGGAGTGGCCTACTCGCCGTGGCGCACCCTTTTTAGGGTCGCCGTCCAGGATCACTTCTGCGTAATCACCATCGCCAGCGTCAGCACGATCATCAGCACCACCGTCGCCCAGGCGACGATGTTGTAGGCGCGTGAGTTGATATGCTCGCCCATCAGCTCCTTGTCATTGGTGAGGAGCAGCATGAAGATCAGGACGAACGGCAGGACCGCGCCGTTCACCACTTGCGACAACACCATCACGTGCACCAGCGGAAACCGCGGAATCAGCAGCACCCCCGCGCCGGTGACGATCAACAGGGTGTACAGCCAGTAGAACACTGGCGCCTCGTGAAACTTCTTGTCGAGTCCTGATTCGAATCCCAGACCCTCGCACACGACGTAGGACGTGGAAATCGGCAGAATCGTTGCCGCGAAAATCGACGCGTTGAACAGCCCGGCCGCGAACAGCAGGTACGCGTACTCGCCGGCCAGCGGCCGCAGCGCCTGCGCCGCGTCGGCGGCGTCCTTGATGTCGTTGTGGCCGACCGCATAGAGCGTCGCAGCGCACGACACGATGATGAACCACGCCACGATGTCCGTGAACAGGCAACCGAGAATCACGTCCCAGCGCGAGGTTCGGTACTGTCGCGCCGTCACGCCCTTCTCGACGATCGACGCCTGCAGGTAGAATTGCATCCACGGCGCGATGGTGGTTCCGACTAACCCGATCACCATGAACAGGTAACCGTAATTGCGGATGCCGATCGTGGCCGGACGACTGACCGTCGCAACCGCGGCCGCTTTCCAATCGGGGTGTGCAAGCAGACCGGCGACGATGTAACAGACGTAAAACGCCGACGCCGCCAGAAAGATCTTCTCGACGCTTTCGTAGGTGCCGCGCACCACCAGCACCCACACCAGCACGGCTGCCGCGGGCACGACGATGAAGCGCGAGATGCCGAACAGCTCGAGGCTGCTCGCCACGCCGGCGAACTCGGCGACAACGTTGCCGAAGTTCGTGACGATCAGCGCCAGCATCAGCCAGAAGGTGACCCGGAAGCCGAACTCCTCGCGAATCAGATCGCTCAATCCCTTGCCGGTGACTGCGCCCATCCGCGCGCACATCTCCTGGATCACCACCAGCGCGATGGTGATTGGGATCATCGTCCACAGCAGCGAATAGCCGAACTGCGCGCCTGCCTGGGAATAGGTGAAGATGCCGCCGGCGTCGTTGTCGACGTTGGCGGTGATGAAACCAGGGCCGACCACGGCGAGAATCATGGCGAGACGCACCCGCCAGCTCTTGAGAAACTTCATCGGCCTCAATCGCCGGTCCGCAACATGCTGATCACATCGTCTGCCGTGATGATGCCGGAGATGCGGCCGTGCTCGTCGACAACCGCCAGGGTGATCAGGTTGTATTTGTCGAACAGCGCTGCGACTTCGTCCTGCGGGGTGTCCGGGGCGCAGGCGATGTACGGATCGCTGAGCGAGGAGAGCTGAATCGCCGGCGACGACACCGCGATCTTGACCAGCGGCACAGCGCCTACGAGCTTCTGACCGGCCCCGGTCAGGTAGATCGTCGCAACGGCTTCGGCGCTGCCCTCGAACGCCTTCAGCGCCTCAATCGCATCGTCTACGACCGACGTTTCCGGGACCACGATGAATTCGGTCGTCATGCGCCCGGCGGCGGTGTGCTCCCCGAATTCGAGCAGCTGGGTGACCTCGCGGCGATCCTCGGGCGCCATCTCTTCGAGAATCTCGTCCGATCGTTCTTCGGCCAGCTCGCCGAGCAGGTCGGCGGCGGCGTCGGGGTCCATCTCGCCGACGATGTCGGCGGCGCGTTGTTTGTCGAGCGATTCGACCACCGAGATCTGGACGTCCGAGTCGAGCTCTTCGAGCGTCTCCGCCGCCACGTCCTCGTCGATGGTCTCGAACACCGCTTCGCGATCCGCCGGGGCCAAATCTTCGACGATGTCGGCGATGTCGGCGGGATGCATCTGCGAGAGACCGCGATAGGCGATCTTCAGCTTGACGCGTCGCGCCGGATCGGTCTCGAGCAGATCGACGAAGTCCCACGGAATCACCCGTGGTGGAATCCGCTGCAGCAACGCTCGGAGCGTGAACGAAGGGACGAGGCCCTTCGAGAGACGGCGGACCGCGCCGCGGGCGCCGACGTCGACGGCGACGACGTTCAGCAGCAGGTGGCTGTTGACCGGCGTCGATTCCAGTTCGACGTCGTTGACGCGCACCACTTTGCGGCCATGAATGTCGATGATCTGTTGATCGAGAAGGTCGCGCTTGAGCAGCAGAACGCCGTCGAGTGCCGGTACCTGCGCCCAGTGACTGAGCTCGGTCTTGGCCCGGACGGCCGCGCCGGCTGTCGTGATGTCGTCGGGCGTGAGCGTGCGCTCGCCGTCCGCGACTTTGACGATTAGATACGCGACGCGGGTGGGATGGTCCTGCGGGGCGATCGCGATTTCGCGCACCCGTCCGCGAACGGCGCCTGAGGCGTCGCGCACGGAAGCGCCGAGCAGTTCGGACAAAGCGACGATGGACATGGACGTGTGTCCCCTGGCAGGGCCATCTCTATGTGCTCAAGCATAACAGCTTTCTAGTGCATGTGAGCCATCGAAGAGCGCGACGGACGCCATCGCAGGAAGACGTGGTACGACTGCGGCGAGCCGTAGTACTCCACCAGAAGCTGGTCGATGTTGTAGACGGTGATGTCGGCGCCGATACCGAGGCGCGTACCGTAGATCTTTGGCAGGTCGTAGAGGTAGCCGACCGTCAGCGCGGCGATGCGTGAGAAGACGATGGGTTCGATCGGCACGCCGGGCGGGTGCGGACCCAGGCCGAAGATCTCCTTACGCACGGCTTCGGCCCGCCCATAGAGCGTCGATGTCACGGTTGCACGCAGATCCCATTCGAGGAGATACCCGTTCGGCGCGTAGGTGTACTCGCGGTTCTGTCCCCACGCGGCGGTGACGGTGAGCGGCCGCGATTTTACAAGGCCGTCATATCCGAACGAGGCCGTCAGGCGAACGACGTCCGTCTGCTCCCACCACTCAGGCATCTTCAGGTGTCCACCGGACATCTGCGCCTGCCACGGTCCGCGATGCCAACTGACCCGGGTCGACCACGAATCGAGTGCCGGCTGTTGGATATTCAGCCGGTTGTCATCGTCGTTTTCTTCGCCTTTGAATGCCGACACTTCGAACGTGAACGGCGCGATTTCGATGCCTCCGGTGACGACTCCAGCCGAGATGTGTGTCGAATCGAGGTAGTGGTGAGTGAGTGGCGCTTCCGGGTTGTCACGGGCCGACTCGCGGTGCATGAATCCGGTGGGCCCGAGCGCGGGCGCGCCGACCAGGTCAGCTTCGAAGATGTAAGTGACACGGCCGCTCGGGAGCCGGTAGGTGCCGCCCAGGTCCATGAAGAGGTCGTGCGGGTGCTGATAGTTGACGAGTGGCGCGCGCTGGTAGCTCTCGCCGGTCTGAAACGCCTGCGGCGATCCGAGTTTTGCGATGGTGAACGGTTCGAGCGACAACATCCCGTGGAGCGTGAGCTGTCCTCGGCCGGCGGAGTGGCTTGCCGCAAGCATTCCCCAGTTCTGTGATTCCCACGCCCAGAAGTCGGCAAACTTCCTTTCCTGGTAGTTGAAACCGTAAAAGACGTTGGCGTCCGCCATCACCATCCAGCCGCCGGCGTCGGCCGGATCGGCCGCCATCTGATGGTGCTGGTGGGGCTGATCGGGCTCCTGCGCTCGCGTCACCACGGACATCACGCACAGCAGAGCAGGGCAGACGAGCAAGCGCGAAGCAATTCGCAAGGAATCTCCCATGATAGCGAAGCAGTGCTAATCTGGACATGTCGATGGCTTTCCTGAGGCGCCGCCTCACCTTCATCGTCTGCGTCTGGCTGGTCGGCCAGACCGCGGGGCTGGCTGCCGCGCCTTTCGCGCTCTGCTGCAAGACGGCGCCGGGAACCTCCGTGCACGACGACGAAGAGAAATGCTGCCCGGGTCTGCTTCCGGGTCAGGTGTGTCCGATGCATCACACCAAAGAAGGCGTCCGTACATGCAAGATGCGGAGCGCCTGCGGCAACTCTGACTCAGCGCTCGTGCTGCTGTCCGGTGGCCTCGGCGTCCTGCCGGAGCCAACGGCGACCGTAAGCGCTTTCGAACTTCGCGGCGTCACCTCCGTGATGGCGCCGTCCGCAATCGCCCGCGCCCTTCGTCCCGAATCGCCCCCTCCTAAGGCCTGACACCTCGTTCGACGAACGCGACTCGAGGACCGTCGCGGGTGGAGTGATCCGCCCGGATTCCGGTGGTCCCAGTGGTTTTGCATTCCAGAGGTGTTTTTATGTGGTCAGGACTTCGCAGGCGGGCCGTCTGGCTGGCGTTTGCATGTATATGGGCGGCGCCACCGCCGGCGATGACGCAGACCGTGGCGTCAGCGAGCGTCACGGGAACTGTTCGCGATTCGAGCGACGCGGTGGTGCCGGGAGCGACCGTCGAAATCAGGAATCACGCGACCAACCAGACCTGGCAGACGGTGACCGATGCAAAGGGCCAGTTTCGCCTCTCGTACCTCCCGCCAGGCGATTACCACCTGTCGGTTCAGTTGAGTGGATTTGGCACCACCAATGCCGGCCTGACGCTGGCCGTTCGGGATCAGGTGGACGTGCCGATCGTGCTCAAGCCCGCGGCGGTGGCCGAGTCCGTTCAGGTGGCGGCGCCCGCGCCGCTGGTGGAGGCACGTCGCACGGAAATGGCATCGACGATCACGCCGGGAGAGGTCAACAGTCTTCCACTCAACGGGCGTAACTATCTGGACCTCGCGCTGCTGGCGCCGAACGTGTCGCGGACGAACCTGAAAACCACCGACCGGTTCGCCGAAACATCGGCGGTGGCCGGCACCGGCGTCTCGGTGGCCGGTCAGCGCAACTTGAACAACAACTTCGTGCTCGACGGCCTGTCCGCGAACGACGATGCCGCCGATCTTGCCGGGGTCTCGCTGAGTCAGGAAGTCGTCCGCGAGTTCGAAGTGGTGACGGCCGGCGGCGGCGCCGAATTCGGCCGCGCCTCGAGCGGGACGATCAGCGTGATCACCCAGTCGGGCACCAATCGCTACCAGGGACGCGCCTACGAGTTCTTTCGCGACGACGTGTTCGATACCCAGAATCCGCTGGCGACGCGCAAGGATCCGCTCAGCCAGAATCAATTCGGCTTCACGCTGGGTGGACCGATCGTGAAGAATCGAACTTTCTGGTTCGGCAACGTCGAACAGACGCTACAGGACCGCACCGGCGTGGTGACCATAGCGCCCGACGCGGTGACAGCGGTCAACGCGGCCCTCGACGCCGCCGGCTACCACGGCCCGCGCATCGCCACTGGAAATTTTCCGACCGGCTACGACAGCACGAACCTGTTCGGTCGCGTCGATCATCAGGCGACACCGGCCGCGAACCTCCAACTGCGGTACCTCTTCTACCACGTCACCAGCGACAACGCGCGTAACGTCGGCGGGCTGAGCGACGTCAGCCGCGGCGCCGCGCTCGATGACACGGATCAGACCGGTGCCGTGAACTACCTGTCAACGCTGTCGTCAGGAGCGATCAACGAGGCGCGTGCTCAGTATACGCATAGCCGGCTTGGTGCGCCGGTCAACGACACCATCGGGCCAGCCGTCAGCATCTCCGGCGTCGCCAACTTCGGCGTCGCCACCTCGTCACCGACGGAAAGGGACGCCGATGTATTCCAGGCCGTCGATACCCTGACGCTGCAGCGCGGCTCACATCTGATCAAGACCGGCGCCGAGCTGCTCTACAACCGCGTCAACATCGTCTTTCCCGGCGCGCTGCAGGGCTCGTACACGTTTTCCTCGCTCGCGACGTTTCAGCGTGGAATCTATTCGCAGTACCAGCAGGCGTTCGGCGTCACTTCGCTGCTGCAGTCGAATCCCAATCTGGGTCTGTTCGTTCAGGACGAATGGCGAGTGCGATCGAACTTCACGATTGACGCCGGTCTTCGCTACGACCTGCAGTGGCTGCCAGCGCCGATTCAGCTCGACGCCAACAACGTCTCGCCGCGAATCGGGGCGGCGTATTCGCCAGGAGATGGTAAGACCGTCATTCGCGGCAGCGCCGGACTCTACTTCGACCGGATCCCACTCCGCGCGACCTCGAACGCCATTCAACGCGACGGCACGATCTATCAAACCGCCGTGTTGTCGTTTGGACAGGCTGGCGCGCCTGCATGGCCGAACGTCCTCCCGGTATTTCCGGCCGGCGTTCTCGTTTCTATCAGCAACATCAACCCGAACGTGCAGAACCAGTACAACCAACAGGCCGGCTTACAGGTCGAACGCGCGATCGGCTCGTCGCTGTCGGCGCAGTTTGGCTACACCTACATGCGCGGCCACGACATCCTGATGTCGCGTAACGTAAACGTCCCCACTTTGACGGCGGCGCAGGCAGCGGTCTTAGGCGTCGCGAATCTCGGGCGTCCGGATCCGCGCTATGGCAACATCAACCAGTACGACGCACTCGGTGACGCCTGGTTCCATGGCTTCACCGCGTCGCTCGACACCCGTCACGCGCCGTGGGGTCGCGCCCGCGTGTCTTACACGCTGTCGAATGCGCAGGACGACTCGGGCAATGCGTTTTTCCAGACGCCGCAGACCCAGAACGACATCCTGGCTGACAAGGGGCCGTCCGACAACGATCAGCGGCAGCGTCTGGTCATCGCCGGAACGGTTGGCGACGGCACCAGTGCAGCGGTGCGGCGAGCGCTCGCCGGGTTCCAGATCGGCTGGGTGTACTCCTATGCCACCGCCGCACCCTTCACCATCGTCACTGGCGCCGACAACAACAACGATACGACCGTGAACGATCGTCCAGCCGGTGTAGGTCGCAACAGTGGACGGTTCCCGTGCTATTCCGATCTGAACCAGGTCTGCGGCACGACGTCGTTCGATGTTCGCCTCTCGCGGGTGCTCGCACTCGGCGGCGCGCACCGGCTCGAGTTGATGCTCGAGGGGTTCAACCTCTTCAACCACGTCAACGTCGTCAACGTGAACAACACGATTGGCAACACGCCGACACCGTCACCGACCTTCGAGCAGGTGACTGCCGTCGGCGACATGCGCCAATTTCAACTGGGTGCCCGATGGAGTTTCTAAGAACGGTGAATGCATCGCTTGTCGTGCTCGGACTCGCGCTTGGCGGCACGGCCTCGGGCACAGCCTCCGGCACGACGACGTTCGTGGATCTCGGTGTGCCTGGACGGGCCAACCAGACACCGACGACAGCCGCCGCCGGCACCTTCGTCGCGGTCGTGTGGAGCGCCTCAACGCCGGATGGCGCAACCGACATTTACGCAGCGACCAGTCGAGACTCGGGACGCGTGTTCGCCGCGCCGGTGCGCGTGAACACGGTTGCTGGCGACGCTCGTGTCACCGCCGAACAGGCGCCGCAGGTCACGATTACTGCCCGTGCCGGTCAGCCACCGGCGATCACGGTCGTATGGACGTCGAAGGGATCCAAAGGTACGACGCTCCTGCAGTCGCGGTCGGACGATGGCGGCAAGTCCTTCGCGCACTCCGCGGTCGTTCCGGGCAGCGATGCGGCTGGAAATCGTGGCTGGCAGGCGACCGCCGTCGAGGCCGGCGGGCGAGTGGACGCGTTGTGGCTCGACCATCGCGAGCTCGCCGCGGACTCGACCGTGGCCATGAGTCATCACGAACATGGCGCCGCGGCTGACGCGAAGCCCGACGGTGTCGCGATGGCGCAGAAGTCGAAGCTGTACGTGGCGTCTGTCGACGGCTCACTTCAGCCGCATGCGATCACCGGCGGCGTCTGCTATTGCTGCAAGACGGCCCTGGTCGCCGGCGCCGACGGTGCATTGTATGCAGCCTGGCGTCATGTTTATCCCGGCAACCTCCGTGACATGGCGTTCACCGTCTCGCGCGACGGCGGCAGGACGTTCGCGCCTCCGCTTCGCGTCAGCGAGGACCAGTGGATGCTCGAGGGGTGCCCAGACGATGGACCGGCGATGGCGGTGGACGGGCAGAATCGGGTGCACCTGGCGTGGCCGACGCTCGTCACAGGCTCGGACGGCGAGCCCGGCATCGGCATCTTCTACGCAACGTCCGCCGACGCTCTCCGGTTTTCGGCGCGAGTGCGAGTGCCGACCGAGGGCGTGCCGCACCATCCGCGGGTCGCAGTCGATGGCAAACGCGTCATATTGGTCTGGGACGAAACGAAGGACGGCGCGCGGCGGATCGTGATGGCGGAGCGCACCGCTCACTCCTTCAAATCGCAGGTCATCAGCAACGGCACGCCTGGTGTGTATCCGGCGGTGGCGCCGGTGGCTGACGGCGTCGTGGTGGTCTGGACCAGCGGCCGCACGTCGGCGTCGATGATCCGGGTAGCGCACGTCCCATAGTCGCAGTATGCTCAAGGGCTGACGAAATCAATTGGCAGGAGGCAGGAATGGCGATTCGACTAGGCGACGAAGTGCCGAATTTCTCCGCGGACACCACCGAAGGCAAAATCGACTTCCACGCGTGGAAGGCCGGACAGTGGGCCGTGCTCTTTTCGCATCCCCGCGATTTCACGCCGGTATGCACCACTGAACTTGGCGCCGTCGCGAAGCTGAAGCCGGAGTTCGATAAGCGCAACACCAAGGTGATTGGGTTGAGCGTCGATCCGCTCGACTCGCACGCGCGCTGGTCGCAGGACATCAAGGACGTCACCGGGCAGACCTTGAACTTCCCGCTGATTGGCGATCCTGACAAGAGTATTGCCAACGCCTACGACATGATTCATCCCAACGCCAGCGATACCGCGACCGTGCGCTCGGTGTTCATCATCAGCCCGGACAACAAGCTGAAGCTGACGCTCACGTACCCGGCGAGCACCGGCCGGAACTTCTTCGAGATCCTGCGCGTCATTGATTCGCTACAGCTGACCGCGAAGCATTCGGTGGCGACGCCCGCCGACTGGAAGAATGGCGAAGACGTAATCATCGTGCCGGCGGTGTCGGACGAGGACGCGCGCAAGAGGTTTCCCGATTTCGTGGCGAAGAAGCCGTACCTGCGCGTCACCAAGCAGCCGGTTTAGGAACCGACTCTCGTTCATTTCTCCCAAGGGACGGCTTTCGAGCCGTCCCTTTTTCTTTAGACCGAAGCCCGTAGAATGGCATCCATGACGGAAACCACCACCGATCTGGTGTCACTGATTCGGACCGGGGACTTCAACCGGCTGCACACGGAGCTTCAATTGCTCCGGCCTCAGGAGATCGCTGCTGCGCTCGCCGAGTGGCGCCAGGACGATCAGGTACTGGCGTTCCGGATTCTGCCGCGGCGCATCGCCGCCTCGGTGTTCGAGTACATGGAGCCCGAATCCCAGAAAACCCTGGTCAAGGCGATGGGGCAATCGGACGTCGCGGCGCTCCTGAACCACATGTCGCCTGACGATCGCACCCTGTTTTTCAGTGAGCTGCCGGCCAACGCGACGCGGCAACTGATCACCCTGCTGACCGACGAGGAGCGGCACGAGGCAATCACGCTGCTCGGCTACGAGCCCGGCACGGTCGGCCGCCTCATGACACCGCATTACATCGCGGTGAAAGAGGACTGGAGCGTCCGTCAGGTGCTCGACTACGTGCGCGAGCACGGGCAGGACAGCGAAACGCTCAACGTGATCTACGTCGTGGACGACGCCGGTGTGCTGATCGACGACATTCGCATCCGCGAATTCCTGGTCGTCCCGCTCGACAAGCGCGTGTCCGAGCTCATGGACCGCCGTTACGTCGTGCTGAAGGCGACCGATACGCAGGCATCCGCGGTCGAAGTGTTTCGCCGCGAAGACCGGTCCGCCCTGCCGGTGACCGATACCGGCGGCGTCCTCATCGGCATTGTCACGGTCGACGATGCGCTGGACGTCGCGGAAGAAGTGGCGACGCGCGAGTTCCAGTTGTTCGGCGGATCGGAAGCTCTCGACGAGCCCTACCTGTTGATTGCGCCGCTGCGCATGGTGAAGAAGCGCGCCGGCTGGCTGGTGGTGCTGTTTCTCGGCGAGATGCTGACGGCGACCGCGATGGGGTTCTTCGAGAAGGAGATCGCCAAGGCCGTTGTGCTGGCGCTGTTCGTGCCACTGATCATTTCGAGCGGCGGCAATTCCGGCTCGCAGGCCTCGACGCTGGTGATTCGCGCGCTGGCGCTCGGCGAACTGAAACTCAGGGACGTGTGGCGGGTGATTCGACGCGAGGTGTTCGCCGGCTTCGCGCTGGGCTGCATCCTTGGCAGTATTGGATTCCTGCGCATCGCGATCTGGTCGATGTTTTCGACCCTTTACGGCCCCCACTGGATGCTGGTGGCGCTGACGGTTTCGATTTCGCTGGTCGGCATCGTCCTGTGGGGCACGCTCGTCGGGTCGATCCTGCCGTTCATCCTGCGCCGGCTGGGGTTCGATCCCGCCACCTCCTCGGCGCCGTTTGTCGCGACGCTGGTTGATGTCACCGGGCTGATCATTTACTTCTCCGTCGGCTATGTCGTCTTGAGCGGCACGCTGCTATAGTGAGGCTCTTGTTCCGCCAGACCGCCGTTTTTCTCGCCATCGCCCTCACCGGTGCGTGCCGTTCCACCGGCGGTGTGGACGCCAAGGCACCGATCATTCAGCCGGGCGCTCCGGGTCAGGCGAGCCACGCCGTATCAGCCGCGACCGCGACGGATTTGTCGCAGGTGCAGTTCATCGGCGCGGACATCAAGTTCATGCAGGGAATGATCGGTCATCACACGCAGGCGATTGAGATGACCGAGCTGTTGCCGTCGCGGACCGCCAGCGCCGACATGAAGAAGCTGGCGCAGCGGATCCAGGTTTCGCAGATCGACGAAATCAAGATGATGCAGGGATGGTTGCAGTCGAGAGGACAGCCGATCCCGGCGCCGGGCGCGATGCACATGCACGGCGCCACGCTGATGCCCGGCATGCTGACCGACGACGAGATGGCCGCACTCGCCGCTGCCAAAGGCGCCGAGTTCGATCGGCTGTTCCTGTCCGGCATGATCAAACATCACAACGGTGCGCTGACGATGGTCAGCGAGCTGTTCGCGTCACCTGGAGCGGCGCAGGAATCCGAAGTGTTCGCGTTCGCCTCGGACGTGGATGCCGATCAGCGCATGGAGATCAACCGCATGAGCACGATGCTCAAGGAGCTGGGAAGATGAAGACCGTCGCCCTCAGAACGTTGTGTGCGTCCGCCGTTGTTCTCGCATTCCTGGCGCAGGGGCACGCCCAGGAGAAAACGGCGGCGGCGAATTCGAACGATCCGCGGGTCGGGCTCAAGGCCGGACTTCACGACGCGGGCGAAGCCGCTCGAGGAATGGAAAAGATCTCGAGCATGCCGAAGCCGGAAGGCTTCTTCGACCCGAAGGATCCCGCGGGCGCGCCCACACCGCCCGAGCGCGATCCGAACCTGCCGCCGCTGCCGCCGCCCGACCCCAAGGCGCCGCCGGATCCCCGATTCGCCAACATGCTGGGCTTCGCCAATTCCGATCTGGCCTTCAGCGGCACCCATGTGTTCATGGGTAATTTTCATGGGTTCAACACCTACGACATCGAGCGTCCGACCAAGCCGAAGCTGAGCGCATCGGTGGTCTGCCCCGGCGGCCAGGGCGACGTCTCGGTGCACGGGCATCTGCTGTTCATGTCCGTCGAACAGACGCGCGGCCGTATCGATTGCGGCACGCAGGGAATTCAGACCGCCGTCAGCTCCGAGCGTTTCCGTGGCGTGCGCATCTTCGACATCAGCGACTTGCAGAAGCCGCGTCAGGTGGCCGCCGTTCAGACCTGCCGCGGATCGCACACGCACACACTGGTCGAGGACCCGAAGGATCCGGCGAATCTCTACGTCTACGGTTCGGGCACCAGCGGCTCGCGGCCCGGCGAAGAAATGCCCGGTTGTTCGGAAGGCGACCCGAAGGACAATCCCGACACCGCGCTCTTCAGCATCGACGTGATCAAGGTGCCGCTGGCGCACCCGGAACAGGCAGCGGTGATCAACCGTCCGCGTATTTTTGCCGATCCGGCGACCGGCAACATCGCCGGACTCGAGCCGGGCGGCGATCGCGGCCCCGGCGCGCAGCCGTCGCGTCAGACCAATCAGTGCCACGACATCACGGTGTTCTCGGCGGTCGGGCTCGCGGCCGGCGCCTGTTCGGGTAACGGCATTTTGCTCGACATCTCGGACCCGGTTCATCCCAGGCGGGTTGACGCGGTGGCAGACAAGAACTTCGCCTACTGGCATTCGGCGACGTTCAACAACGACGGCACCAAAGTGATTTTCACGGACGAGTGGGGCGGCGGCACCCGTCCACGCTGCCGTGCGAGCGATCTGCTCAACTGGGGCGCGGATGCCATTTTCGACATCGGACCTGATCACAAGCTGCACTTCGGCGGCTACTACAAGATGCCCGCGCCACAGAGCGAGCAGGAAAACTGCGTTGCCCACAACGGCGCGCTGATTCCGGTCCCCGGACGCGACATCATGGCGCAGGCCTGGTACCAAGGCGGGATTTCGGTGTTCGACTTCACCGACGCCGCCCACCCGATCGAGATTGCCTACTTCGACCGCGGACCGATCGATGCGAAGCAACTCATCACTGGCGGATTCTGGTCGGCGTACTGGTACAACGGCAGCATCTACGGCTCGGAGATCGCCCGTGGGATCGACATCTTCAAGCTGAAGCCGACCGAGTTCCTGTCGCAGAACGAAATCGACGCCGCCGTTCTGATCCGCAACGACGAGCTCAATCCACAGGAACAGGGCAAGATCGTATGGCCGGCGGCCTCGGCCGTGTCACGCGCGTATATCGACCAGCTGGCGCGCACCAATGCGATTCTGCCCGAACGGGCCAAGGCGATCAGAGCGGTGCTCGAAAAGGCCGACGACCTTCACACCGGCAAGGAAAAGAACGCGCCCACGGTGCTCGACCAACTCGACGCGCTCGCCAAACAGCTCGAGGCAGATGCCTCGTCCGCGAAGGGTCGCGACGCGATGCGGCTGCATTTGCTGGCCGAAACGCTGAAGGCGCGGACCGCCAAGCTTCGGGCTGCGTAGCCGGATCGACCACCGAGTTAAGCTGATCGGAACTCTGTGACTTGGCTATAGCTTCAGGAAGCGATCCCGGACGAGCCGGGACTGCAGGCGGCTGATCTGCAGCTTCTGGCCATTCGACAGCTGCGCGACGTGCGTGCCGCCGGGCATCACGTGCACTTTTACGATGGTGTCGATGTTGGCGAGCGTGCCACGCCCAAGCCTGATAAAGCGCGCCGAGTCGAGGCGCGCCTCCAGATCCTTCAGGCGGTAGGTCAGCGTGTAGCGTTCGTTCTTCGTCGTCGTCAGGTAGAGCAGCTCACCCTCGGCCACGATCGAGGCGATTTGCGTCGTCGGCACGATCAGGATCTCGTCACGGCGGCGGATCGGAATGCGCTCGAGAAACGGCGCCTTCGCGGCTGATTCGTAGGCGGCGATGGCCTGTCCGAGATGGGCCGTCTGATCCTCGACGATTTCAGCGTGCTCGCTGCGCTCCTGCGCGCGATTGATGGTTTCCCGCAGCCGTGCCCGTTCCACCGGCTTCAGCAGATAGTCAACCGCGTTCATCTCGAACGCGCGGACTGCATATTCGTCGTACGCGGTCACGAACGCGACCAGCGGTGTATCGGCCTTCTTCAACATCCGGACGACAGCAATGCCGTCGAGTTCCGGCATCTGCAGATCGAGCAGCGCCAGATCGGGCCGCTCGCGTTCGATGGCCGCCACCGCCTCACGCCCCGATTCCACCTCGCCAACAATCACCACGTCGTCGAAGGTGCGAAGCAGTGCCGCGAGGAACGAGCGAGCGGGACGTTCGTCGTCGGCGATCACGACGCGAAGACGGCCGTTCATGACGCCGTCCGTGCCGACGTCGGCTCGCTCCGTACGTTCGACTCGACCGGCAGGCGAATTTCGACCGTCGTGCCCGATCCCGGTTCGCTGCGAATGGTGAGTCCGGCGCGATCGCCGTACTGGTGGGCCAATCGACGCTCGATGTTGGTGAGGCCAACGCCGACGCGTCGTCCCTGCTCCAGCTGGGCGGTGGTGACGCCGCTGCCGGTGTCGTGAACAGTCAACACCAGCGACGAGGTTGGGTGTGCGGACTCGAGGCGCGCCGAAACCACGACCGCGCCGCCGTGCCGAAGCGGCGAGATGCCGTGCTTGACCGCGTTTTCAACGACCGGCTGCAGTACGAGCGGTGGCACGCGCAGCCCGCGGAGCGCCTGGGGCACCTCGATACGGACACGCAGGCGCTGTTCGAACCGTGCGTGCTCGATGTCCAGGTACGACTCGATCAGCGAGACCTCCCGGCCGAGCGTCGTGAACTCGCCCTCGGAACGCAGCACGCTGCGCAACAACGCCGTCAGCCGCATCAGGGTATCGAGCGCCCGCGGCGGCGCGGTCTGAATCAGGTAGCCGATCGTGGTCAGGGCGTTGAACAGGAAATGAGGATTGATCTGGGCGCGAAGCGCACGCAGTTCGGCTTCCGTGGCGAGCTTGCCGATGTTCTGCTCGCGCCGTTCACGTTCGTAGCGTTCGTCGGCGAGGCGGATGGCATCGATGCGGCGGCCGAGCAGTGCTGCAATCGACTCGAGCGCGGCGTGGTCGTCAGAGAGCAGACGGCGCCCGCCGGCCAGGACACCGATGTCCAGCTGGAAGTGCGGTGCTTCGGTGACCGGAATGACGACGCTGGTGCCGGCCGTGACGGCTGAACTAGCGGCCGACGGATTCGCCTCGCGCCATCCGACGTGTCGCGCACTCAGGGCCGGGGCCAGCTGACGGCAGGCTTCGTCGAGCATCGGGCCAATCTCCTGCACCCGCTGCGCGCGCTCGCCGATCCGGGTCCGCAGCGTCCCGTAGTCAGGCCGGTGCAGCACCACCGTATCGACGAACCAGGCGATGCCGCTGCGAATACGCGGATAGAGCAGCGCCGTCGCTACCCACAACGTCACCAGCAAACCGACGTCTCGAGGGTCGCGCAACGGCACGTCCGGTGAGTGGATGGCGCCGACTACGCCCACGCCGAGAATCGCTCCGCCAACCAGCGTCACCAGCGTCAACGCCCGCTTCAGGAACAAATCGGCGAGCGCGAATGGAAAATCCTGATACAGGATGGCGAAGGCCAGCGGCACGGACGCGTGATGGCCGAGCAACTCAACCGGCCACGAATCGTCTCCCCGGTGCAGTTGACTCAGGTGCAGCGCCGACACGGCGAAGATTGACAGCGCCGCCGCCCATAGCGCCCGTCGCGCGCCCGGCTGTCCACGCGTCACAACCGCCAGCGGCAGCACCAGAGCGATGAACGTGTACGTCAGCAGCCGCATGCCGACCGGTGATGGCAACGGGTCGCCAACCCACGCCGCTCTCGCGTGCAGCAGGGCAGCGGTCACGCTGACGGCATACGCGATGAATGCCACCAGGCGTCGCGGGCCGCCACGCACCCGCTCTTGGTCGCCCCGCAGCACCGATTGCACCACCACGGCGGGGAGAAAACCGAGCGCGGCGAAACCGAGAGCGACCAGAAACGTGAACGGGCCGGCGATGCCGATCTTCGGCAGCTCGTAAGCAGGAAGCGCGCACAGATTCCAGATCAAGCCGAGCACGGCGGTCGCGAGCAACAACGGATCGAAGCGGATCGATTCGCCCGGCCCGCGCTCCGCGCGCAGCACCATCGCCAGGAGCATCGCGTAGAGCACGATGCCGGTGCCAAGGCCGACCAGGTTCAGCAGTTCGCTCACATGCACGCTCGTTGACGCAACCCTACGTCCGGGGACGCCGGAACCGAACTCAAACCCGTTCGGCGGTCGATTTCGGCCGGTGGATGGTCGCCGGACCGCGTCCGATGGATTTCATTGTAGGTCGCCCAGTGGGGCAAACGCGGCGTGCCATTCGTCGGCCTGAACGTGACGGTTGCCGACCGTCAGGGACCATTCGTGTGGTTTCGGTCGCGCCCAATGGCGGTGGTTGTTACCGTCGCCTCATGTTGACCCGAAGCTTTCCCAAAACGTGCTCGGCCGCTCTGCTGGTGTTGTGTGCGGTGTGCGGGTTCGGTGTGGTTGCGGCCGACGCACAAGGGCTCGGCGGAGCCGGGACCGTACAGGGCACGGTGAAGGATCCCACCGGCGGCGTGATGCAGGCGGTCACGGTTCAGATCGGCAATCCGGTCTCGGGCTTCACGCGATCGACGACGACCGACGCGTCGGGCAAATATCAGTTCGGCAACCTGCCGCCCGGCTGGTACCACGTGGCGGTCGAGGCGCAGGGCTTTCAGCCGCTGGCACGTGACGTTGAAGTCCGGAGCGCCGTCCCGATCACCCTCGACCTGGCACTTGCGCTGGAAGGCGCCACCACGAGCGTCGACGTCGTCGGGCACGCCGACCTGCTCGAGCGCGATCCGACCGCGCACACCGACATCGATCAGAGTCTGATTGAGAAGCTGCCGCTCGAATCCTCGTCCGGGCTGAATCAGGTGATTACGATGGCGTCACCCGGTGTCGTGTCGGACTCGAACGGGTTCTTCCATCCGATCGGCGACCACGCGCAGACCCAGTTTTCCATCGACAATCAGCCGGTCACCGATCAGCAGAGCCGCGTCTACTCGAACCAGATTTCGCCGGACGCCGTGCAATCGATGGAAATCATCACCGGCGTCGCGCCGGCGGAATACGGCGACAAGAGCAGCCTGGTCGTACACATCGTGACCAGGTCCGGGCTCGATCAGCCCAGGCCGACCGGCAGTGCGTCGATCGGCTACGGATCATTCAGCAGTCCGACCGCCGACCTCAACCTCGGTGGCGGCTCGCACAACTTCGGCGACTTCGTATCGATCAACGGCATGCAGACGGATCGCTTTCTGGATCCGCCAGAGTTCGAGGCGATGCACGATCATGGTCACAGTGCGTCGCTGTTCAACCGTTTCGACGCGCACGCAGGATCGACGTCGACCTTTCACCTGAATCTGCAGGCGGCAAAGTCGGACTTCGATGTCCCCAATACCTACGACCAGAACGACGCCGGACAGGCGCAGCATCAGTCGATCGACACCTTCAACGTGGCGCCCGGCTATTCGCAGGTGATTGGCGCCAGCACGCTGCTGACCGCGAACGCATTCGTACGCCAGGATCATCTCGTCTACTCGCCGAGTGCCAATCCCCGAGCGGCGTCGGTCTCAACGGCTTGTTCGGCGATGGACAGATTCTGCAGCCGGGCCGGCGCAACCAGATCGAGATTGGCGCGCAGCAGAGCCTGGGCAAATGGGTCCTCGTCGACTTCGGTTACTTCAACAAGCACACGGACAACGCCTACGACTTCAGCGTGCTCTTCGACACGCCGATCGTGTTTCCCGTGTCCTGGGATCATTCGCGCATCAACGGCTTCACCGGACGGATCAACCTGGTCGAGCATCGCGGCTTCAGCGCGTTCGTGGTGATGGCTCACACCAGCGCGATTTTCTCGCCGCCCGGCAACGGCGGGATTTTGTTGGAGGCGCCGGAAGGCGACTTCCGAATCGACCACGATCAGAAATTCAACGCCACCACCAACCTGCAGTACACCATCGACAAGGCGCTGGGCGCCTGGGTCGCCCTCAGCTGGCGCTACGATTCAGGGCTGGTCGTCGGATCGGTGCCGAGCTATGCCGATGCGCTGGCGCTGATCGCCGATCAACAGTCGGCGATCGGACTCTATTGCGGAAATACGTTCGCGTCGCTCGGTGCGCCGATCACGAGCTGCAGCTCGGCGAATCGCGGCGCGACACGCATCGTCATCCCCGCCGACGGGACCGAAGACGATGTGACGAATCCGGCGCGGATTGCACCGCGGAATCTGTTCGACCTGGGCGCGGGCGTGGACAACCTGCTGCGAACGAACCGGGCGAAGCTGCGTCTGCACGCCAGCGTCATCAACCTGACCAACAAAGAGGCGCTGTACAACTTCCTGTCCACCTTCAGCGGCACGCATTTCGTGACGCCACGCGCGTTCCAGCTCCAGCTCGGCGTCAGTTTCTGACGCCTATTGGATAACGACCTTGCCTTTGAGTGCGGCGTTGTCCGGATTCTGGTGGTCGTGGAACCCGCAGGTTCTGGCGATGTTGAGGTTGCTGGACTGACGGCTCTGGCCGGGGTTGAGGAAGTCGATGGCGTTGATCTCCGGGCAATCAGTGTGTTCCGGGTGCGGATCGGAGTCCATCTCGTGAACGACGGAGTCCTGATTCGAAATCGTGATCTGGGTCCCGCGCGTAACCGTCAGCGTCGTGGGGCAGATCGTGTTGTTCATGATCACGAACGTCGCGGCGCTGCTGCTCGGGGTGCATCCGGTTGACGGCGCGGTGCCGTTCCCAGTGGACGTCGAGTCGCCGCCGCACGATGTCAACAGTGCAATGGCACTTGCGATGACTGCCCCGCCGGCCCACATCCTCAACTGACGCATGCGTGATTCTCCTGGAAGAGTAGTCCCCGAGGTTAGACCGCGGCGGCCACGATCGGTAACATCCGGCCCTGGCTACGACTCGAGGCGATACTTCGCAAGGTAGTACGAGAGCGCGCGCTGGCTGATACCCATCAGCTCGGCCGCATCCTTTTTCACCCCGCCCGATTGTTCGAGCGCACGGCGAATCGTCTCGCGCTCGACCCACTCGATATTCTGTCGCAGTTTCAGCGTCGGTAGGCCGGTCGCCTGTTGAGTGGTGGCGCCGAGCACGGACACCGCCTTGGCCACGATGACCGGTCCCTCTGAAAGCACGACCGCCCGTTCGATGGTGTTTTCCAGTTCCCGCACGTTGCCCGGCCAATCGTATTGCTGGAGCCCGGCCAGTACGCCGTCGTCGATTCGTTCGATACGCCGGCCGGTGCGCTGCGCATGCTTCTTCACGAAATGGTCGAGTAGGGCCGGGATGTCCTCGCGGCGCTCGCGCAGCGGCGGAATCTCGATTGGGATGACGTTCAGCCGGTAGAACAGGTCCTCCTGGAACTTGCCGTCCGCCACCATCTGCCTGAGATCGCGGTTGGTCGCCGCAATCACTCGGAGGTCGATCTTTTCTGTCCGTTCGGACCCGAGCGGCTCGACTTCGCGTTCCTGCAGCACCCGTAGCAGTTTCGACTGCAGCGTCGGGCTCATCGTGCCGATCTCGTCGAGGAAGATCGAGCCGCCGTCGGCGAGCGCAAACTTGCCCTTCTTGGTCGTGGTCGCGCCGGTAAAGGCGCCGCGCACGTGGCCGAAGAGCTCGGATTCGAGCAGCGTTTCCGGAATCGCAGCGCAGTTCACCTTGATTAGCGGCATGTCGCGCTGCGGACTGCGATCGTGAATGGCCCGCGCCACCAGTTCCTTACCGGTGCCGGTCTCGCCGGTGATGAGCACCGTGCTCTTGGTGCTGGCGACCAGTTCCGAACGGTGGATCACGTCCTGCATCGCCCGGCTTCGCCCGATGATGCCGTAGTGATCGAACTGCTCATCCCGCTCGCTGACCAGGTAGCGGTAGTCGGTGCGCAGTCGTTGATGTTCGAGCGCCCGTCTGACCACGACCAGCAGCTCGTCGATCTCGAACGGCTTCTGCAGGTAATCCAGCGCGCCCAGCTTCATCGCCTCGATCGCGCTCTCGACCGTCGCGTGCGCGGTCATCATCAGAATCTGCGGCCGCTCGACCTCCGGCGTCGACCCGACGAACTCGCGGATCAGGTCGAGTCCGTTCAGCTCCGGCATTACGTTGTCGACGATGACGACGTCGAAGGTGCGCTCGCCGAGCAGCCGCTGCGCATGCCGCGGGCTCGCGGTCTCGACGACACCATGGCCGGCGTCACGGAGGGCGCGTCCCAGCGCCTTCAGGATCTTTTCTTCATCGTCGACCAGGAGAATCGAACCGCGATGCGTCATGGAGTCAGGGTCCTTGTCTGATCGGCGCGGCGGCGCCGGCGAGAGCGGAGTCGAGCGGCAGATCGATGTGGATTTCGGTGCCGTGGCCCAGCACGCTCGATACCGTCATGGTGCCGCCCAGGCCCTCGATGATGTTCTTCGCGATCGGGAGGCCGAGCCCGGTGCCGCCGCGTTTGGTAGTGAAGTAGGGGTCGAAGATGTGAGCCAGATCCTTGGCGGTGATCCCGACTCCCCGGTCGGCCACCACCAGCAGCAGACGATCGCCCTGCGAGCGGCTCGAGAGCGTGACCGCTTCGTCGTGGCCGTTCACGGCGTGGCGTGCGTTGACGAGGATGTTGACCAGCACGATGCGTATGCGCTCGCCGTCAGTGCGGATCGGTGGCAGTGTGGTGTCGAGCTCGAGGCCAATCGACGCGCCCGGCCCCGAGGCAAGCGCCGCCGCCGCCGACTCGCGGCAGAGGGCGTTGACGTCGGTTTCGCCGAGCTCGTACTGAATCGGCCGCGCGAAATCCAGGACCTCGTTGACGATCCGGTTCAGCCGGGTCACTTCTCCGTCGATGTCTGCCGCGGCTTCGCGCACCGCCTGGCCGCCCGCCTCAGCATGCCGGAGTGTGTGCAGCGACGCCTTGATGATCATCAGCGGGTTGCGAATCTCGTGCGCGATGACGGTGGACAGCCGTCCCAGCGACGTCAGCCGCTCTTTCTGTGAGAACTCACGCTGGAAGCGTACGATCGAATCCGTCAAGGTGTTGAAGGTGGTCGCCAGCAGGCGCGCATCGTCGTCGTCCCAGCGGTTGCCGTGGCGCAAGGCGATCTTGCGTGTCAGATCGCCGGTGTCCGCGACCTCGCGCATCACGTCGGTGATCGCCGCCAGTGGACGCGCGATGGTGCGTGCGACGGCGAGGCTGAGCAGGGTGGCGAGCGCGACGGCCAGCACCGCCGTCAGTGCCAGCCCGGCGTGAATCGCCGAGAGGGATTGCAGTTGACCGGTGCGCGAGCGCAGGATGAGCACCACCGGGTGCTCAGCCAGCGGCACCCGATCGCCGGGAGCCGACAGCGGCCGCGACAACGCTTCGTACTCCTCGGCTCCGTAGTAGATGCGCGAGATACCCGAGCCGCGCAGCCGTTCGGCGAGCGCGCCGTTCATGGCGCGCGGTAAGGTTGATGCCAGAATCTGCCCATCGACGCCGAAGGCGAGATCGCTGCCGGTAATGTTCTTGAGCTGATCGGCCAGTGCGTTATCGAGCAGGAACCCGACGCTGAGCGTGCCGAGCATCTCCGGCTGCGCCAGGCCGATCGCGATCGGGACAGTGACGACCTGCAGGATGCCGTTCGGTTGCGGCAGCAGGCTGATGCTGTCCTGACCACCGAGAGCGGCGCGCACCGACGGCTGGTTGGCGGCGATGACTGCCGCGCGGGGCGAGCCGCCGGCGCTGTAGAGCAGCGTACCGGCGCGATTGGTCACCAGCACCAGGCTCGCGTTCAGCTGAGACCGGTAGCCGCCGGCGATGTCCTGCACCGTCGGCGGGTCGTTGGTTTCGACCGCCGCCTTCAGTTTCGGCAGATCCGCGATGAGCCGCGCCATCAGCGTGAAGGTCTGGGTGCGTTCGGCGCGCAGTTGGTCGATCTGCGCGCCGGTGGCGACGATCTCGCGCTCCAGGGTGCGCTCGGCTTCCGCCGTGACCGTCCGGTTGACGAGGTAAATCGCGACGCTGATGCACAGCACCGCGAGCAGCGCGCTGGCGAGAAAAATCCGGCTCCGCAGCGATGACAGCAGTTTCATCGCACTGCAAAGTCCAGTTCCGCGACGCCGCCGTCGGGCACCGCGGTCGGCCGCGCGTCCGACGAGACGCCCTCGTTCCAGGCAATCACCCCGTAATTGCCGGGCGGCACGTTGTCGATGTGATAACGGCCTTCGGTGTCGGTGAGCGCGAAGAACGGATGCCCGAAGACCAGGATGAAGGCATTCATGTGCGAGTGGATGTCACAGAAGACCCGCACGATGCCGGGCCGATCGAACTGGATCGACTTCGAGTGGCCCGCGGCGTAGCGGCCGAGATCGAAGCGCATCGTCTTCGAGAGCGAGAAGACGTTGTGGTAGAAGGCGTCAGAGTTGGGGAAGTCCACGACCGTTCCGGTGGTGATCGCGAGGACGTGCGGCACGAACGTCTCGTTGCGCTGGTCCATCACCACATGCCGGGCCTCGTCGGTTTCGAAGGCGCCGCGAGGAGCGGATTCGAGATACACCACCGAGCGGAACAGATCCGGCACGTCGCGGTCGATGGGTGTGCCCAGGTCGGATACCGAAGGGCGGCGCTCGGTCGGCGTCGCCGGCCGGCGCACCTCGACCCGGCCGCGAATCGTGCCGCCGCGCGCCGCGGCGGTGTCGCTGCGCATCGCAATCGCGACCAGCGACAGCAGAACCGAGCAGGTCAGTGCGGTGTGTCGGGTCCGGTTTGCGGTCATGACTAGAACCAGAACGAGAGCTGCGCGGCCACCAGATTGGCGGTCGTCGCCAGCGGACCACCGTCGCGGTGGTCATGCTGATAGTCGACCTTCACCAGCAGATTTCGCTGCAGTGAATAGCCGATGCCGGCCTCCAACCGGCTGACCGGAGCGTCCCACGGCTCGGTCTCGAGCGTCCCGGTGACCTCGCTGAACCCGAGATGGTCGATGCGCCCTGCGACGTAAAATCCGGGCATGATTTTGTAGCGGCCCTCGATCGATGTCGACGCGCTGCCGAGTGGAAGATCGAGTGCCGGGCTGCCGACGACCGGTAAGCGCCACTCGTTGACGATCGTCTCGAAACGCAGCAGATAGTAGCCGCGCGAGAACTCGGCATCGGCTCCCCAGGCCGTCTGGGTGAACTGGCCGTCGTTGTCGGTGCCGACGGCGATCCGAGCGGCGGCGTCGCTCACGAATGGACCGCGCGCGGCCGACGTTCCGATGATCAGCCCCGCGACAGGACGCAGTTCGATGCGCCCCGCGAATTGACGGCCGGAGTTGTCGTCGATGAACAGCGGATTCGACAGCGTACCGGCCGTGACCGCAACCGAGGCGCTCAGGATCCCGATCGTGCCGTGCACTTGCACGCCCGTGTCCCACTTGAACGCGGTGACCAGAGGCACGCCGTGGTCCGGGGAGGTATCGCCGACGGTGTATCTGACCTGCCAGCCGCGCCCGCGCTTGGCGAGCAGCTCGTCGACACTGGCCGGCAGCGAGTCCGGCCGGATGGTCGTCAGGTACTGATAGCCGAGCGGGTAGCCGATGAGCGGGTTGTCGTTCGCGTAGGTCCGCCTGGCAAAAGCGCCGAAGGTCGGCGGAATGCGCCCGACTTCGATGTCCACGTCCCTCTTCGTCCACGGTTTGATTCGCACGTACAACGCGTACGGTAGGACGCTATCCAGATTTTCCGTCCGCAGCTCGCCGAGGAAGGTGAAGTGCGGTCCTGCCTTGGCCGCGGCAGACAGATCGAGACGGAACAGTTTCAGCGCCGAGTGTTCGTAGTCGGTGTAGTTGAAGAACCCTGGATCCGACGAGGGAATCGACACCGAGACGTCGCCGCCGATTGTCACGCGGCCATCGGCCAATGCAATCGGCTCGGATGGAAGGCTCTGGGCCCCCGCACCAGCCGCGGCGCAGAGGACGAATATCCACGCCAGCCGCGCGGTCGTTCTGCGGACGGTCATGCCTTTCGTCGCATCATAGTCCGCCGGTGTCCTCGGTCGGACTGGTCAGCCAGCGGATGGACATCGTGCCGGGGAGTAGCCTCGTCAGGGAGGGATCGGGGTACGGGGACAGCAGCGTCACCGACCTAAATCCCGCCGCGCTGGCACCCCAGCCATGAACGACCATCACGCGGGTGCCGCCGTAGAGCCGCGCCAGGCGCGAGCGATTGTATGGCCCGGCCTTGCCGAACGCGTCCAGCGACTCGAGCGCCTCGATGTCCCCGAAATGGATGTCGTCGGCAGGTCCGGACGCGACCACATGCTCGAGCGTCTCGGTCGTGGTGCAGACCTCGTACCGTCCTGGCCCGCGCTGCGCCGGCGTAAAGAGCGCCGTGAGCGCGGGATTGCAGGACACTAGTATGATCAGTGCGATGGCGTATATCATCTGCGAGCCGTGTGTCGGCGTTAAGGATACTGCCTGCGTGGACGTCTGTCCCGTGGACTGTATCCACCCGCGGAAGGACGAAGCCAGCTTCGCCACGGCCGAAATGCTCTATATTCATCCAGACGAGTGCATCGACTGCGGAGCGTGCGTGCCGGCGTGTCCGGTCGAGGCGATTTTTTCGCTCGACGAGACTCCGCGGAAATGGTCCGACTTCATCTCGAAAAACGCGCAATACTATCCGAGGTAGCCGATGGGCCTCATTGATCACACCTTCGAAGACAATTTCATCACCACCAGCATCGATCGCGTCCTGAACTGGGCCCGAGAATCGTCGATCTGGCCGATGGGTTTCGGCCTGGCGTGCTGCGCGATCGAAATGATGGCCGCGTCGGCGTCGCGCTTCGATATCGCGCGGTTCGGCGCCGAGGTGTTCCGGGCGTCCCCGCGGCAATCCGACCTGATGATCGTGGCCGGCACCGTGACCAAGAAGATGGCCCCCGTGCTGCGCCGGCTCTACGATCAGATGCCCGAACCCAAGTGGGTCATTTCGATGGGCAGTTGCTCGAACGCCGGCGGACCGTTTCCAACCTACAGCGTGCTGCAGGGCGTCGATAAAGTCGTGCCGGTGGACGTCTACGTGTCGGGCTGCCCGCCGCGTCCCGAGGCGCTGCTTTACGGCCTGATGCGCCTGCAGGACAAGATCCGCAAGGAAGGCACCGTGCTCCGGAAGGAGCGCACGATCATGGCCGGCGACAGCGAACCGACGCTGAACAGCGAACGGTACGACGTCCACGGCGAGCGCGCATAGCATGAAAACCATCATCAAATTCCTCCGGATGATCTTCCTGGTCGACCTCGCCAAAGGTATGTGGTTGACCCTGAAATACACGCCGCAGCCGGCGTTCACGTTCCAGTACCCGGCCGAACGGCGCCCGACCGCGCCGCGTTTCCGGGGCGTGCTCCGCCTCCAGACCGAGCCCGGCACCGGAGCCCAGACCTGCATCGTCTGCGACCAGTGCGCCAAGGCGTGCCCTGACGACCTGATCGCCCTCGGCGGTCATCGGGAGCCGGGCCAGAAGATTAAGGTCCTCGATTACTTTGACTTCAACCTCTCGCGCTGCAGCTTCTGCGGACTGTGCGCCGAGGTCTGCCCGACCAAGCCGATCAAGGCCCTCATCATGAGCGAGGACTACGAGCTGGGCACCTATAGCCGCGACACCCAGATCCTCCGGGTGGACCAGATGTACGACGGCGTGCCGATCGAGCAGTACACCCACTGAAAGATTTTTCGCTTCTCGAAAGCCACCCAATAGGCGCATAGTCCTCCGGTATAAGGAAACTCCCCGGATCGATTCTTGTAATAAGGGTCGCCCGGTCCCGAGTTACCCCAGATCGGTTCGTGGAGGGTCAATGCACAGCGCCATTCGTGTCGCCGCCGTTTCGGCCATCGTCGCGGCGGCTTCGCTCGTTATTCGTGCGGACGCCACCCCGCCGTCCCAGACGTCCGAGATCGAGCTGCAGCTCGGCGACCTGCTCTTCTCCGAGGGCAAATTCGGCGATTCCCTCGACGCCTATCAGTTGGCGCTGAAAACGGCGGACTCCGGCTCGGTCCGGCGCCCACGGATTGGGGTCATCGCCTCGGCGCTGCGCGTGGCGGAGTTCGATCTGGCGAGGATCGAAGCGGAGAAATTGTACAAGGCGGATCCCAAGCAGACCCTGTCGATGACGCTGTACGGCGACGCGCTGTGGTCGTCCGGGCTGTTCGACGAGGCTGACGCGGTCTACCGCGACGTGCTGGCAGCGCAGCCAGATTCGGCGCGCGGCCGTCACGGTCACGCCAAATCGCTGGCCGCGAGTGGTCAACTCGATCGGGCGATGATCGAGGCGCAGGCGGCGCTCCAGTTGTCGCCTCGGGATCTCGAGATTCATCACACCGTCGGCACCATTTACGAGCGGATGCACAAGTACGAGGAAGCCGCGGCCGCCTATTCGAACTACGTGAACCTGCTGCCCAACAAGGATCACAGCGAAAAAGCCGACTGGTCTCGCGCGGAAATCCGCTTTCTGCGGTCATTCGGGCAGCGGATCCCCTTCGAAACGGATCCGGGAGCAGACGAAGGACTCTACACGGTCGATTTCCGTCTGGTGAACGACAAAGTCGTCGTTCGCGCCAAGGTCAACGACGCCTCAGCGCAGGATTTCGTCGTGGACACCGGGTCGGAGAACACCGTCATCACCCGCACCACCGCTCAGAAGCTCGGTATCACGCCGGTCACCTACACCCTCAGTGCCGGCGTCGGACGTGTCGGTCTGCGCGGCCTGCAGCTGGCGCGGATCGATTCCCTGGAGCTGGGACCGCTGAAGCTTCGCAACGTGCCGTGCCTGATCAAGAATCCGCCGCTGCAGGATATTCCGGTCAAGGAGACCGAGGGGCTGTCGCCGCTGGCGCTCGGCTACTCGATGATCATCGACTACAAGACGCACAAGCTGATCTTCGGCAAGCACCTGCCCGACGAGCCTCGCGACTTCGAGCTGCCGATGCGCGTCAACCGCCTCGCGACGGTGCTTGGCACCGTCGACGGCCGTCACGCGAATTTTGTCGTGGATACGGGAGGCGAGGTGATCTCGATCAGCTCGGCGACCGCCAGCACGCTGACCAAGCACGACAACGGGCGCCGGATTGCCCTGAAAGTGTACGGCACGTCAGGCTGGGATCCCGACGCGTTCCTGATGCCGGGCGTCGACCTGATGTTCGACGCCATTCCGTATCGCAATTTCCCGGTGGTCGTGCTCAATCTGAACGCGCCGAGCGCGCTGCTCGGGTTTCAGCTCGGTGGCATCGTCGGACACAAGTTCCTGAGCAAATACCGCGTCGCGATCGACATGGACCGCAGCGTCCTGCGGCTCAAAGCGAGTTCGTAGCGCCGGCCTTCCGCTTCAGCCGTTCGGCCCGCCGTGCGTGGGCCTGCTCGCACACGCGCCGCTCTTGGTCGGTTTCGACGATGAGCGGCGGAACCGGCAGCCGGCCGCCTTCACCATTCACTGACACGAAGGTCAGGAAGGCGCGGCTGGTTTGCTGCCGTACTCCCGTCAGGATCTCCTCCGAGAACACGTCCACCTGCACTTCGAGCGAGGTCGTGAACACGCACGTGACCCGCGCGCGCAGGATGATCAGATCGCCGATTTTGATCGAGTTGAGGAACTGGAGGTCGTCCACCGCCGCCGTGACCAGCAGGCTGCGGGTGTGACGATGACAGGCGATCGCCCCGGCCATGTCGATGAGGTGCATGACCGTCCCGCCGAGGATGAACCCCAGCGGGTTCGCGTCGTTCGGCAGGACGACGTGAACCGTTTCGGTCGCCGATTCGTCCGCCCGCTTGGGGATCAGCGTTCTAGAAGTCGTAGCCGATCCACACTGCGAAGCGGGCCTTGCGATACGCGTCGCTGCAGCCGGCGCCAGTGATGCTGCAGCCGTTCTGTCCGGCAAAGGTGAGGTCTTCCCAGGTCTTGTTGAAGGTCGTCCGCCACGCCCAGTCGAAATGAATCGGGAAGCCGAGCGCGAAGGTCTCGAGGCCGAGCCCGTATGACGCGCGGCCGTCCATCAGGCGGAAGCCGTTGACGACCTGGGGCGTGCCGAAGATGGGCGTTCCATCGGCGGCCGCACCCTGCGATCGGCACGTCAGGGTCGCGTTGGTGAAGAACTTGTAGCCGCCGCCGTTCGAGCAGGAATCGGGCGAGACCTGATTGTTGAACCAGCCGCCGCCGATGTCGGCGAAGAAGACGCCGCGCACGCCGCCGACCACGCCGATCGGAGTGAGCGCGGCTTCGATAATCGGGAACCGTAATTCCGCATTCGCGAAGACGACGTTCTGGCCGGTGAACTGCAGGTAATCGTAGCCGCGCATTTCGGAGTTACCGCCGAAATAGATGTAGTTCGGCTCGTCGCCCCAGCTCTTGAACCCGCGCAGACGCAGCGCCAGCAGGCCGGTGCCGCCGATGCGCGTGTAGTGACGCGCGTCGAGGTCGACCGTCTGGCGGGAGAGCAGTCCGCCAAACGGCGGCGCGATCTCGTAGGCCCCGCGCATCGTGTTGCCGGCGAGCGGCCCGAACTCCCTGAATACCGTCGTCTCCGATACGAACGCGGCGCTGAGCGGCAGCAGCGTGCCGTTCTGGAAGACCTGCGTCCCGTACAGCTGTTGCTGATATTGCTCGGAGGCCGCCTGGAGCGTCGGATCCGAGTACGACTCGCTGATGTGATAGAGGCTCGCCGACACTTCCAGCCGGCGATAGCGGCTCAACGGATAGATGCCGGTCGCCGAACCGCCGACGATGCTGCGGGTGGCGACGGCCTGATCGCGCGGCACCAGGTCGCTGTAGACCGACGCGTAGAACTGGGTGCCGGTGCCGTAGTAGAACTGCGTCTGCGAGAATCCCTGCAACACATACTGGAACCGCTGTCCGATGTTGAGATAGGACAGCGCCAGCGTGCGGTACTGCGAGATCGAGGAGGCGAAGAAGTTGACCTGTTTGTCGCCGAGCACGTCGCCGAAGCTGATCTGGGTCGCGCCGAAGATGTCGCCGTTGCTGGTCACGCCGACGTTCACCGGCGGCCGGCCCTGGAGGAACATCTTCTCGAAGGCGCCTTTCGGGTGCATGTTGTCCTGCACCAGCGTGTGCTGCAGCGGCGCCTGGAAGTCGATCACCGGTCCTGGCGCGCCGAAGTCCGAGGAAACCGCCGTGTGCAGCGGCTCCTTGCGCTCGAGCGTGTGGATGCCGAAATCGCCCTTGTAATACGAGATGAAGGCGATGCGGTTGGTGCTGCCTTCGTTGAGCACCACCGCCGACCAGTTGCCGCCGAGCGCATCGGTGTACTGGCGCAGCTCGTTGGTCTTCAGATCGAGCGTCCAGATGTTGTAGATGTTGCCGTTCTTCGCGACTTCCGGCTCGAGCGGCACCGCCGGATCAGTAGCGGTGGACGAGAACACGATCAGGTCGTTGCTGATGAACTGGGCGGCGGTTTCGTCCTGCGTGCCGAAGGTGATCTGGGTTTTCTTCTTGGTGTCGAGATCCAGCCGGAATAGCTTCTGGTTGCCGCTGATCCGCGCGTTGTAGATGATGAACGTGCCGTCGAGCGAGTAGGTCGGCCCCGAGTCCGCGAACGCGTCGCTGGTCAGGTTGGTGATGTTGCTGTTCGCCAGGTCGACGGTGAAGATGTCGCCGACGGCGCCGCGCAACCCCGCGAACACCACGGTTTTGCCGTCCGGCGAAAAGGCCGGCGACTCCGGTTCGTCGACCGTCTTCATCGGCACCCGGACTTCGATCTTCGCCGTCAGCACGTTCTGGATGATCAGCGTCCGCTCTTTCTCGGTGCGGACGAAGTACGCGAGCCGGTCGCCTTTCGGTGACCACGACATCCACGGCATCTCGAAGCGTTCGCCGAGCTGCACGATGTGATCGAAGCCCATGTCCTTGTCGAAGCCGCGGGTCAGATTGCGCACCACCGAGCCATCCTTCGAGGACAGCAGGATGATGTCGTATTCGCGGTCGCTGCGATTGACGGTGACCGCGGCGATCAAATCGCCGGATGGAGACGGGGCAATCGACAGCGCCTCGATAAACGCGGTCTTTTCGGGATTGGGAGCGAGGTCGCGGCCGTAATCGGCCGGACGCTCCTTGTCGCGGAACGGCTTGAAGCGTTCCTTGAGGTAGCGTTCGAAGTTCTGGTCGAACTCGTCCTTCTTCATCTTCAGCGCTTCTTCGTAGGCGTCTTCACCGCCGCCGATGACGCTCTTGCGCAGCGCGAACATGAACTGGCGGATGCCTTCCTTGCCGAACTTCGCTTCGATGAACTCGAACACCGCGTGGCCGAGGTTGTAAATCAGTCGCGGGTTGTTGCCGGCGTAGCCCTCGAGCTCGCTCATCTTCGGCACGATGTCGGCGACCGCGGCGTCGCGCACCGACATCAGGTCGATCGGGCTCCACTGTCCGCGTTCGTAGTCCGACAAGCCCTCGTTGACCCAGAGCGGCGTGCTGCGGCGAATCAGTCCGGTCGGGATGATGTCGAACTCGAACTGGTGGGTCATCTCGTGGACGATCAGGCCGTAGAGCTGGTCGGGCGGGTCGTCGATCGGCAGCACCATGCGATGCATCTCCGGCTCGGCGAACGCGCCGACGCCTTCGTCTGCCGCGCCCGGCGCGACGTTCTCCTGCTCGAATTCGCTGTGCGTCTTGAACAGGATGACCGGAATCTTGAACGACAGGTCGTGTTTCAGGTCGGCGCTGATTTGCTGGTAGGCGCTCTCGAGATAGCCGGCGACGCGCTCGAGATGTTGCTGCATTGCGGGGTAGTAATAGATTTCGCAATGGTCCGTGGTGTAGACCTGCCACTTGAACGTGTCGTAATGGATGTTGTTCTTGCCGTAGTACGGCACCATCGAGGTCTGGGCGGATGCGACGCTCGCATGAGCGGTTGCGAGTGCCACGATCAAGACCACAAATACGGACGTCAGCGGCACGCGGCGGCGCATATGCGGTACCTCGGAAAGACCAGGACTTCAGACGGGACTGTCAGCGATCTTACTGTGACGCCGAGGTGCCTGCAAACGTTGTGCTCGATTGATACCGGTGCGGATCCAGGCGGCTGTCCTCTGGTGACGCCGGAACCCGACCATTTTGGGCGACAGGGCTATACTGTTCGCCTCCGCCCCGGTGTCGTTTGTAACGGCGGACGTCTCTCAGCTCTGGGCCCGGCGCACGCTGAGGTCGGACGCGCGAAGGCTGGAATAAATGACGCCCCGCCAGGGTTTACGAGTGGTGTCGCCCGCTTTTGAAAGCGAGGCGCTGGCGTCGCTCGATAGCCTGTATCGAGCGGCCCGGCGGTTGACGCGCGTGCCGGCAGACGCTGAGGACCTGGTGCAGGAAACATATCTGAAGGCGTTCCGCGCGGCCGACCGCTTCGAGCCGGGGACGAACCTGAGGGCGTGGCTGTTCACGATCCTCCACAACACGGCGCGGAACCGCGCCAGGGACCGGGCCCGCGATACGGTCGCGATCGACAGCGAGCTGGTCGATCGCGCCGCCGATGCGCCGACGCCGATCGGAAGCGTGTCGGGACGGGGCGAGACCCCGGAGTCCCTGCTGCTGCGCGAAACGCTCGGGCCGGAGCTGCAGGCGGCCATAGACGACTTGCCGGAGGCGTTCCGGCAGGCGGTCTGGTTACGAGACGTGGAAGAATTTTCCTACGCCGAAATCGCCGAGATGCTGTCTGTGCCCATCGGCACGGTGATGTCACGGATCTCGCGGGGCCGCCGACTACTGTTCGATCAGCTGAATCATTTGCGACCAGTCAATGCCTAACTGTGACCTCATCGATCCGCTCGTGACGCCGTTTGTCGACGAGGCGTTGTCGGACGCCGATCGCCGCCTGGTGGAAATCCACCTGCTGCAGTGCCCGCCGTGTCATTCGCGCGTGTCGGCCGAGCGCGCCGTGCATCAGCTGATGCATCGTCAGCGCACCGGGTTGTGCCGCGAGTCGGCGCCCGATTCACTGCACGCGACGTGCGCGGGCATGGCGCGGGCAACGGCAGCGCAACCGGGGGAGATTCGTTCGGCTGCGGCGCCGCGGGGCGGTGTCGCCGGCGCGGCGGCGTCCATGCCGTCGCCCTCGTGGCGCGCGCGGTTCACCCCGTACGCGCTCGCCGCGTCGCTCGTGGTTGGCGTCGGCGGCGCGTTCCTGTATCAGGCGACCGACAAGTCGGCGCGGGTGATGGCCGCCGAACTGACGGCGGATCACATGAAGTGCTTCGCGATGAATGGCGTACTCGGCACCCACGACGAAACCGAGGCGGTCGAGAGTTCGATGCTGGCGTCGTTCGACTGGCGCATGCACCTGCCCTCGGAGCCGGCGCGCGCGGGACTCGAGCTGGTCGGCTCGCGGCCCTGCGTTTACGCCGAAGGCAAGATCGCCCACATCATGTATCGCCACCAGGGACACCCGGTGTCGCTCTTCATGTTGCCCAAGACCCCGCGTACCCAGCAACTGCTCGAGGTGTTCGGACACGAAGCCGCGGTGTGGTGTGCCGGCGACCGCACGTTCGTCCTGATTGCGCGCGAACCGCGCCAGGATGTCGAACGGCTCGCGGAGTATGTCCGCGCGTCGATGCACTAGCCCAAGACGTTTTCAGGTTCGATATTGCGGCAGGGGATGACGCGCATGAATATTCGATGGGTGATTGCCACGGTCGGTGCTCTGGCGCTCGCGTTGCTGACGCTGAACGCCGATCCCGGGTGGCCGTTCCATTTCTCCGAGGCTGGCGCGGCCAACGCGCCGGGCACCACGTCGTGTCCCGCGAACGCCAAGCCGGCCAAGCTCGACTTCACGCTGAAGGACATCGACAACAAGCCGGTCAACCTAGCTACGCTCAAGGGCAAGGTCGTGTTGCTCGATTTCTGGGCGACCTGGTGCGGCCCGTGCAAGGTCGAGATTCCGTGGTTCATCGAGTTCCAGCAGAAGTACGGCGACAAGGGGCTGACGGTGGTGGGGGTGTCGGTGGACGATACCGTTGCGAAGCTGAAGCCGTACGTCGCGCAGATGAAGATGAATTACCTGGTGCTGCAGGGGCTCGATCACGACGACATGCAGGACGCGTACGGTCCGCTCTTCGGTATCCCGGTGACGGTGGTGATCTCGCGCGACGGCAAGGTGTGCGCGAAGCACACCGGCCTGAACTCGAAGGACGCGTTCGAGAACGAGATCAAGTCGCTCCTGTAGTATGATCGCCGCATGCTGAAGGGATTCACGCACGCGCGGCTCGCCTGTGGCTGCCGCATCGCGTTTCGCGAGGGCGTCGAGGGAAGTCCCGTCACCGTCGTGGTCGATTTGAAGTCGCCGGCGTGCACGCTGCCGCTGCACGTGCGCGATCTGCCGCTGTTCGACTACCGCGAGGCCTTGCGTCCGTCCACCCGGCTCGGTCCGCCCGAAGAAGAAGAGTTCGAAGAGGAGAGCTGAGCCGTCTGCGCCTCGCGCAGCCGCTTGGTCTCCTCTTTCATCATCTCGATACTGTCGATCACGTAGCGCTCGATCACTTCGAGTTCGTGATCAGAATAGCGTGTGGCCAGCTTGGCCGACGCCCGTGCCACCCCTTCGAACAACGGCCAGACCCGATCGCGCGCCGTCGCCGCGGCGGTGACGACCACGCGCCGCCGATCGCCCGGGTCGCGTTCGCGTCTGGCGAGTCCGGCGGATTCCAGCCGATCCAGCACACCCGTGATCGCGCCAGTCGTCAATCCGGTGAGGGTGGCGAGCTCGCCGGCGGTGACCGGGTGATCGGAATCGGCGATGAAGCCGAGGCACTTGTGATCGGTCGGCGCCACCCCGAGGCAGTCGGCGACGGTCTGGTGAAACATGATGGTGTGAGTACTGAGCTCGCGGCCCAGTTGGGCCCCGAGCCGGTCGATGCGCTGGTGACGGCGGCTGCGGTTCATGGGCGGTTGACAAATTATCTCACACGCTAATAATCTTAGTCACTAAGTTATCTGGCTCCGCTAGAATAGTTCGGCCCATCGGTTCCTTATGAGTCTTGCGCCCGTTCACGACCTCGAGCGCCTTCGCATCGATCGCGATGCGCCGCCGCGTCGGCGCTGGCTGCCGTGGCTCGTGGTCTTCATCCTCGCGGCCGGCGCCGCGGCCGCGTATCCGACGATCCGTTCCTCGGTCGAAGACCGGCGGGCACCGGAAGTCGAGGTCGGCCGCGTCAACCAGGTGGTCGCCTCCGCCGGTGGCTCGACCGAACTCCCTGTGCTGGTTGCGACCGGCTACGTCGTGGCCCGGCACAGCAGTGACGTCGGCGTGAAGATGGGCGGCCGGCTGGCGCGGGTTGGGTTCGAGGAAGGCACCCGCGTCCGCAAGGGCGAAATCATCGCCGAGATCGAGCACGCCGACATCGATGCGCAACTCGAGGCCTCACGGCGCGCGGTGGCCGAGGCGGAGGCCGCGCTCGGTCAGGCGATCGCCGCGCGCGACGAAGATGTCCGCAATCTCGATCGCCAGCGTCTGCTGATCAAGGACGGCATCACTACCACCGCGGCGCTGACCGGCGCCGAATCGGCGGCCGGCGTGTCAGCGGCGCGCGTGAAGGCGGCCGAGGCCGCAATCGCATCGTCCCACGCTCGCGTCCGCGTCACCGAAGAAGCCCTAGAGAACGCCAACGTCCGCGCGCCATTCGACGGCGTCGTCATCAAGAAGCGGGCGGAGATGGGCGAAACGGTCTCGCCCTACGGCGTCACCGGCCAGTCGACGCGCGAGGGCGGCGCCATCGCGACCATCGCCGACCTCCACGAACTCGAGGTGCAGACCGAGGTCAGCGAAAACAGCGTGGCTAAGCTGATGCAGGCGATGCCGGCCGAGGTGAAGCTCCAGGCCTACCAGGATCAGATCTACAAGGGCCGCCTCCGGCAGATCTTCCCGTCCGCCGATCGCGCCAAGGCAATCGTCGAAGTCCGCGTCACCATTCTCAATGCGGACGAACACGTGAAGCCGGAAATGACCGCGAGCGTCACGTTCCAGGAGCCGCACGCCGCCGGCGCGACATCCGCGGCGAATACCGCGCCGGTGATTCTGATGCCGAAACGCGCGGTGACGGAGCAAGCCGGCCAGCCCGCCGCCTGGGTCGTCGCCGGCGGTCGCGCGCTCCGCCGCACGCTGGTGCTCGGCGCCGAACGCATCGATCAGGTCGAAGTGAAAAGCGGCGTCGTGCCCGGGGAGGCGCTGATTCTGAATCCGCCCCCCGGTCTCGCTGACCATGCCCGCGTCCGCGTGAAAGGAACGTAAGGCGAATCATGGCGCTCATCGAACTCAAGGACGTCACCAAGACTTACAAGCGCGACGCCATCGAGATTCCAGTGCTCGAGCGCGTCACGATTTCCGTCGCCGCCGGCGATTTTCTCGGGCTGATGGGTCCGTCGGGCTCGGGCAAGTCCACGTTGCTCAATCTGCTGGCCGGCATCGATCGGCCGACGCGCGGCTCGATCAGAATCGGCGACACCGAGATCAGCGGGCTGTCCGAACGCGCGCTGGCGTCGTGGCGCGCACGCCACGTCGGCTTCATCTTCCAGCTCTATAACCTCATTCCCGTGCTGACCGCGTTCGAGAACGTCGAACTGCCGCTGCTGCTGACCAACCTGTCGAAGACGCAGCGCCGCGATCACGTCATGACCGCGCTCGGCATCGTCGGTCTGGCCGACCGGGATAAGCACTACCCGCGGCAGTTGTCCGGCGGCCAGGAGCAGCGCGTCGCGATCGCGCGCGCGATTGTCACCGATCCGACCCTGCTGCTCGCAGACGAGCCGACCGGCGACCTGGACGCCAAGTCCGCGGGCGAAGTGCTGCTGTTGCTGCAGCGCCTGAATCAGGAATTCAAGAAGACCATCGTGATGGTGACGCACGATCCGCACGCTGCCGAGCGTGCCTCGCACCTGCTGCATCTCGAAAAGGGCAGCCTGGTCGGCACGGTCGAGGTCGGCGCATGAAGTTCGTCGGCCTGGTGCTGAAGAGCGCGCGTCGGAGCAAGCGCCGCACGCTGCTGACCGTGGTCAGCGTGGCGATCGCGGTGTTCCTGTTCTCGGCGCTTCGGGCCGTGCTCGACGGCTTCAACGCCGGTACCGAGGGGAGTTCGTCGACACGGATCGTCACACAGCGATCGACCTCGCTGATTTTTTCGATGCCCACCAGTCACGCCGAGCAGATCCGGGCGACTCCGGGCGTTCAGGACGTCACCTGGGCGAACTGGTTCGGCGGCATCTACAAGGATCCGCGCAACTTCTTTGCCCAATTCGCGATCGAACCTGAAAGCTACCTGCGGATGTACCCCGAAGTGGTGCTGTCTCCGGAGGACAAGAAGGCGTTCCTGACCGATCGCACCGCCTGCATCGTTGGCGAGGGCCTGGCCAAGACCTATGGCTTCAAGGTCGGCGACAAAATCACCCTGAAGGTGGGCATTCCGACCTACGGCCAGCAGGACTTCGACTTCAACGTCGTCGCCATTTATCACACCAGCGGTTCTGCGGTTGATAACCAGTCGATGTTCTTCCACTGGAAATACGCCGACGAGCGCTCGCTGAACAAAGGCCAGGCGGGCTGGTTCATCACCCAGATCGGCAACCCGGACCAGGCGGCGCAGATCGCCGGCGCGATCGACGCGAAATTCGCGAACTCGACCGACGAAACCAAGACTGAGACCGAACGCGCGTTCCAGAGCTCGTTCGTCTCGATGTTCGGCAACATCAACCTGCTGCTCAGCAGCATCGCGCTGGCGGTCGTGATCACGACGCTGTTCGTGGCCGGCAACACCATGGCGATGTCAGTCCGCGAACGGACCACGGAAATCGCGGTGATGCGCACGCTCGGCTTCCAGGCCGGCACCATCTTCGTGCTGATCGCCGGTGAAGGACTGTTGATGTCGATCGTCGGCGGTCTGGTCGGTGTCGGCGTGGCCAGACTGATCGTCAACCCGGATGTCCTCCAGGCCGGTGCCATGATTCCGGCGCTCAGCGTCAACACCGCCAACATCGTCGCCGCGCTCGGCCTCAGCGTCCTCATCGGCGTCCTCGCCGGCCTGATTCCAGCGACGATGGCGTCACGGCTCAAAATCGTCGACGCGCTGCGTCGCGTCGCGTGAGGATGCGCCAGTGGGACTGATCGCCAGCTACAACCTGCGTTCGATGATCGTCCGCAAAGGGACCGCGGCGATGACCGCCGGCGGCATCGCCATGGTCGTGGCGGTGTTCGTGATGACGCTGTCCCTCGCACAGGGATTCAGGCAGACGCTGGTAGCAAGCGGCTCGCCGCAGAACGCCATCGTGCTGCGGAAAGGATCGACCGCCGAGACGACCAGCGCCCTGCTGCGCTCTGACGTGCCGATCGTCGAGGCGCTTCCACAGGTTGCACGCGGCAGCGACGGCCGTCCGCTGGCGTCGCCTGAACTTCTGGTGATCATCGCGCTGCCGCGCCAATCCGACAACCAGCCCGCCAATGTTCCGGCGCGCGGCGTCGGACCGAAGGCCTTCGAGGTTCGCGACAATCTGAAATTTGTCGAAGGCCGCCGCTTCGCTCCCGGCACTCGCGAGATCAACGTCGGCAAGGCCGCGGTGAACCGCTTCAAGGGACTCACCCTCGGCAGCGACGTGAAGTTCGGCGCGGCGGTCTGGAAAGTGGTGGGTGTCTTCACCGCCGACGATGCCTCGTTCGAGTCGGAAGTGTGGGGCGACGCGGAGCTGATGCAGCCGGCGTTTCAGCGCAACGGCTACCAGTCCATGACCGTCAAGCTCGCCGATCCGTCGATGATCGATTCGTTCGAGGCGGCGGTGTCAGGCGACCCTCGACTCTACCTCGATGCCCAGACCGAACAGCACTACTACGACGAACAGTCCCGAGCGCTAACCACCGTGCTTCGCGTATTCGGGACGTTCGTCACGTTGATTCTGGCGATCGGCGCGGTGTTCGGCGCGATGAACACGATGTATGCGGCGGTGGCCTACCGGACGCGCGAAATCGGCACCCTGCGGGCGCTCGGCTTTTCCGGATCCAAAATCGTCGCGGCGTTCATGGTCGAGTCGATCGCGCTGGCCGTGATTGGCGGCGTGATCGGCTGTCTGCTGGCGCTGCCGATTCATGGCCTGTCAACCGGCACCACCAACTTCAGCAGCTTCAGCGAAGTGGCGTTCAAGTTTAAGATAACTCCGGCCCTGCTCGCGGGCGGGCTGGTGTTTTCTGCGCTGATGGGGGCGGTTGGCGGCCTGCTCCCGGCAATTCGCGCGGCCCGAATTCCCGTCGCCCGAGCCTTGCGAGAGATCTGATCGTGCTGCCCAACATCGTCCAGATGACGTTCTTCTGGATCGTCCAGGCATCGGCCCTGCTGGTGCTCACCGTGCCGTTCCGCTGGGCCTACATCGGCCTGTGGGCGGCGTCGCATTTCGTCCGCGCGCTCGGCCTGACCCTGATGTACCACCGCTATTATGCGCATCGCGCGTTCAAGATGAACCGCGGCGCCCGCTTCGTGTGGACGCTGATCGGCACCGCAGCGATGCAGAAGGGACCGATCTGGTGGGCCGGCCATCATGTGATGCATCACAAATTCGCCGACCGTGAGGGCGATCCGCACAGTCCGATGATCAGCGGCTTCTACTACGCGCATGTCGGCTGGTTCCTCCACGACACCAAGTTCGATCAGCTCGACGCCAGCAATCCCGTGGTGCGCGACTTCGGCAAGTTCCCCGAAATTGCGTGGCTCGAGAAATATTTCATCATCCCGCCGACGGTGATGGCGGTGGCTATGTATCTCTATGGCGGCTGGCCGTGGCTGGTCTACGGCTTCTGTCTGCCGACCATGACGCTGGCGCACGCGACGTTCTGCATCAACACGGTCAACCACCTGTTCGGATCGCGCCGCTTCGAGACGATGGACGATTCGCGTAATAACCCGATTACCGCGTTCTTCGCGGTCGGCGAAGGCTGGCATAACAACCATCATCGGTATCAGCGCGCCGCGCGCAACGGGTTCTACTGGTGGGAGTTCGATCTCACCTGGTACACGATGAAGGCGATGGCCGCGCTCGGGCTGGTCTGGGACATGCAGCCGGTGCCGGCGCGGATTTACGAGGAAGCGCGCCAGCTGAAAGCGCAGCGGGCCGCTCAGCCGGTGACCAGCGTCCTCGATGCCGGACCGATGGCGATGGGACTGGCCGAAGAGCCGGAATAGCGTGACCGTCACCGACCGGCTCGGCCTCCGCGGGTTCCTCGCCGCTATTGCCTGTGTCCTGGCAGTCGCCTCCTGCCGCAGTATCCCGCCTGATCCACTGGTTCTCGACGGCGCCACTCTGATCGTCAACAACCGCTCGGCGCAGGACTGGACCGGCGTCGAGATCTGGCTCAACACCTATTACCGCGCCACCATTCCGTCGATCGCCGCCGGTGGCCGGCTGACGGCGCCGCTCAACACATTCATCAACGGATTTGGCTACCGATTCGACTTTCGCCGCGCTCAGATCAAAGATCTGAGGCTGACGGCGACACTGCCCGACGGCAAGCCGCTCGAGATCAAGAAAGCCTTCGAGGTGAGCGGCCTGAAGGGCGCTCTCGGGGACGTGGGAGGAAAACGCTGATGGCGCGCCTGAAGTCGGAAATCGAAGTGAACTGCCCGTGCTGCAATTCCACCCTGGTCATCGACACCAACCTCGGCCGCGTCGTGTCGCACGAGGCGCCCGACCGCGGCAACAAGCCGGAGTTGTCCGACGCGCAGCGCATTCTGGCCGACGAAGCCGCGCGACGGGAAGCGATCTTTCAGAGTTCGGTGACGGCGGAGAAGAACCGCGGCGACGTGCTTTCCAAGCGGTTTGACGAAGCGCTGCAGCAGGCGCGTACCGAACCCGTCACCAAGCCGATGCGCGACTTCGATCTCGACTGATCGCGTCGACGCGATCGACCTACGCGGAAGTGTCCGCCCACCTACGAGTAGTGTCCGCCTTCAGGCGGACCTCGAAGGCCGGCTGAAGCCGGCCACTACAACCATCCACCTGTGCGTAGTGTCCGCCTTCAGGCGGACCTCAAGGCCGGCTGAAGCCGGGCCACTACGACCTGCCGACTGAAGCCGGCCGCTGCAACCCGCTGAACGGCTAACGAAATTCCGACGGCAGTGGCGTCCAGCGGTCCCGTCTTGAGTAGTACAACGGCTTGCGGCCGTAACGGGCCCTGAAGGCGCGGTAGCGGGCGCGCAAGGCGTCGACGCGCCGGTCGGACGAGGCAATCGGCCGGTGCGGATAGTCGAGCAGCACTCTTTCCACCTTCCACACGTTGGTGGCGGCCGTCCGCCAATCGTAGCCGTCCATCGAGTCGGCCAGGTTCACGACCGCGTACCCAGTGATCCGCCCGGTGAAGTCGATGTACGGATCCGCGTAGCTCAACGCCAGTGCCCGCGGTGTAGCGAACACCGGCTTGCGACCGTGCAGACCGGGATCACGCGACCGTGCGATCGATCCCCAGCGGCCGCGCCGTTGATACACGAAGATCACGTGATCGAGCTGATCGATGGACTCGAAGCTCAGGACCAGCGGCGGGTAGCCGTGCTGTTCGAGGACGACCGCAGCGAAGAGCGCGGCTTCGAGACAATGCGCGCATCCTTCACGGACCACCCCGCGGAACGAGCGCAGGGTCGCGCGTCCGTGCGGCTCCTGGTTGTAGGGCAACGCATTCAGGTAGCGCTGGACCGCTGCCGGTGTCTTCAGTCGCGCGATCAGCCGTCGCTCTCGCGGCGAGAACGCGGCGGTCGAATCCTGTTTACGAGCCAATGCTCTTGAGGTCGGCGACCACCTGATCCACGGTCCAGTCGTTGCCGGTGTAGGTCTTGAGCAGCGTGCCGTCGGCGCCGATGATTACGGTGCGCAGGTTGTGGGTGATGTCTTTGGGGTTGTCGAGCGCGCGTGAGACCTGCACGCCGAATCGTGACGCGAACTTGTCGACATCGTCGCGATCGCCGGTCAGAAACGTCCAGCGATTCAGGTCGGCCTCGAGCCGGCGCGCGTGGTTCAGGAGGACCGCCGGCGTATCGGTGACCGGGTCGAAGCTCACGGTCACGAGATGAACCGCCTTCAGTGCCGGGTCTTCTTTCAATTTGGTCTGAATCGCGGCGAAGTGGCGATCGATCAGCGGGCAGAAAGTCGGCAGCGGACATTCGGTGTAGATGAACGTCATCGCCACCGGCGTGCCTTTGAAGTCGCTGAAGTGCCGCACTTTGTCATCCTGGTCCCTGAACGTTCCGTTCGGGACCTGATCGCCCGGTTTGAGCAGCTCGAAACCCGACGAGGCGGTCGGCGGATTGCTGGCGTCGGCAACCGGCTTCTCGAGCGGCGCCGATCCGACTTTCTTGATGTTGGTTAGAAACGCGCCGTTCGACTCCACGACCAGTGTCGCGTTGATGAGATCGCCTGCGGCGATGCCGTCGAGGACCTTCGGCTCGCGCACCTCGTAGGGCATCGTCATGGCCGGCATGAAGCCCTTGATCTCCTCGTGCTTGACGACTGCGAGTTTTCGAGCGGCATCAATTGACTGCACCTGGCCCTGCATGGTGAACGATCGCTGGTCTGGCGCCTTGCTGCACCCGGACACGGCGACCGCCAGGCAGAGAAATAAAAGAATGGGAGCGCGCATATCATCTAGTCTACAGTCGGCCGACCTGGGGGACGAGCAGCGATGATCTGGACCGGTACATCTGGCTACAACTACCCGGAGTGGAAGGGCCATTTCTATCCGGCCGATCTGGCGGCGGCCAAGATGCTGCCCTACTACGCGGCCCGATTTCCCACAGTCGAGATCAACTACACGTTCTACCGCATGCCGACCGAAAAGCTGGTGGCTGGCTGGGCGGCACAGACACCGGTGCCGTATAAGCTGACACTGAAAGCGCCCCGGCGGATCACGCATGACAGCCGCCTCAAGAACTGCGGGTCGCTGGTCAGCGGCTTCTGCCAGGTAGCGGGAACGCTCGGCGACAAGTTGGGCGCGCTGTTGTTTCAGCTGCCACCGAATCTCAAGAAGGACGTTGCGCTGTTCGACGCATTTCTCGAAGAGCTGCCGCCGAGAGTCTGCGCGGCGTTCGAGTTCCGGAACGTGTCATGGCTGGAGGAGGATATCTTCGAGCGCCTCGCGAAACGCAACCTCGCGTTGTGCGTCGCAGACAGCGAGAAGTTATCCGCGCCGGTGAGGATTACCGCTGACTACGCCTATTTCAGGCTGCGCGACGAAGGTTACACGCCCGACGATATCAAGCGCTGGGCTGACACCATCGCGCGCGAGACCTCGACCTGCCGCGACGTCTTCGTCTATTTCAAGCACGAGGACGAAGGCAAGGGACCGGAGTTCGCCCGCATTCTGATGCAGCATCTCGGACTGCCGTCAGCAGCACCAGCATGACCTTCGGTTTATCATTGCGCTGATGGCTGAACCCTTTGTCGTAGCGCGCACTCAGGCTGGCGAGGACGTACTGTTTCTGCCGGCGCTGGCGAACCGTCACGGACTCGTCACCGGCGCGACCGGCACCGGCAAGACCGTGACGCTGCAGGTCCTCGCCGATCATTTCTCGCAGATCGGCGTTCCGGTCTTTCTCGCCGACGTGAAAGGGGACCTATCGGGCGTGGCCGAGGTCGGCGCGATGTCGCCGAAGATGGCGGAGCGGCTCAAGTCCACCGGCGTGCCCGAGCCGGCGTTCGCGGCGAATCCAGTGGCGTTCTGGGACGTGTTCGGCAAGCAGGGCACGCCGATTCGTGCCACGGTTTCTCACTTCGGTCCGCTGATGTTGGGCCGATTGTTCGGCCTCAATCCCATTCAGCAGGGCGTGCTCGCACTCATCTTCAAGGTCGCCGACGATCAGGGGTTGTTGATCCTCGATATCAAGGATCTCCGCGCCGTGCTGCAGTACGCGGGCGACAACGCGGCGCAGTTCACAACCGCCTACGGCAACATTTCAACCGCGTCGATCGGCGCGATTCAACGTTCGCTGCTCGAGATTGAGCAGCAGGGCGGTGCGGCGTTTTTCGGCGAGCCGATGCTCGACATCGACGACCTGATCCAGACCGACAGTCATGGCCGGGGCATGGTCAACGTGCTGGCGGCAGACGAGTTGATCCGATCGCCGAAGCTGTACGCGACGTTCCTCCTCTGGATGCTGTCAGAACTGTACGAACGGTTGCCGGAGGTCGGCGATCAGGACAAGCCAGTGATGGTGTTCTTCTTCGACGAAGCGCACCTGCTGTTCAATGATGCACCGCAACCGCTGATCGAAAAGATTGAGCAGGTCGTCCGACTGATCCGGTCGAAGGGCGTGGGCGTCTATTTCGTCACGCAGAGTCCGGCCGACGTGCCCGATACCGTGCTCGGTCAGCTCGGCAACCGGGTGCAGCACGCGTTGCGGGCGTTCACGCCGCGCGATCAGAAAGCGGTCAAGACGGCTGCCGATACCCTGCGTCCGAATCCGTCGCTCGACCTGGGACGCGTGATCAGCGAGCTGGCCGTTGGCGAGGCGCTGGTGTCGATGCTCGATGCGAAGGGCAGCCCCACCGTCACCGAACGCGCCTGGATTGCCGCGCCGGGCTCGCGTATCGGTCCGATTACACCTGCTGAGCGTAAGGCGATCCAGGATCAAAACGCGGCGCTTTACGGCCATTACGCGACGGCGATCGATCGGGAATCGGCGTACGAGAAGCTGAAGGCGCGTGGGGCGGCGGCCGGGGCCGTCAGCGCACCGTCTGCGCCGGCTGGTACTGGCGCCGGTGGGACAGCTCAGCCGGCGACCACCGGCGGATTCGGCGCCGAGGCCTCTGCCGCTGGCGCGGCGATCACGGGCGCGCTGGCTGGCATCCTGCTCGGTACCACCGGGCCGCGCGGCGGGCATCACGATGGGTTGTTGACCTCGGCGGCGAGAAGCGCCGCGCGCTCAGTCGGTTCCGGCGTCGGTCGCGCGATCCTCCGAGGCGCGCTGGGATCGATTCTCGGCGGATCAAGCCGTAGCCGGTAACGAGCGCTCCTCGCGGCGGCCGGAATCGGCAATTTGCAATCTGTATTTTGCGTTCCGGTCGACGAAGTCGAGTATCTGTCCCTCCGCCCAGTAACCGTCGTCCATCCCCGATCGATCGCCGATGAAGCCACAGTGCCCGCCGTGGGCGCAGAGCCGGAGGTCGATGTGCGGATTGCCGGTCAGTCTGGCATCGCGAAATGGCGACGGCGGGACGAACGGGTCGTCTGCCGCGGTGATGATGAGCGTCGGGACCCTGATGCGATCGATCACCCGAAGCGCGCTCGCGCGATGGTAGTAGTCCTCAGCGCTGCGGAACCCGAAATAGGGCGCGGTATAGGTGGCGTCGAACTGGCGAACGGTTTTCACGGAATCGAGGCGCTTCAGATCGTACTGACCGGGCTGCAGCTGGTTCTTGCGCCGAATGCGCCGTTTTAGATCGCGCATGAAGTTCCACTCGTACACGACGTTCTCTTTTCGCTCGAGTGACCGCGTGCATTCCTCGATTTCGATGATCGGGGACACCGCCGCGATGCTGAGCAGCGCGGCCGGCGCGTAGTCACCGTACTCGCCGGCCAGCTTCAGCGCCAGGTTTCCACCCAGGGAATAGCCTGCCACGGTGATCATCGTCAGTCCGTCCACGTTGATCAGCTGGTGGACCACCTGGGCGACATCGCCGGTCAGCCCCGAATGGAAGAGGCCGTCGGCGAGGTGCTCGGTGTCGCCGCAGTTCCGCTGATTCAGGCGCACGGCGTTGAGGCCGCGCGCGAACGCCTTCGCGGCAATGCCCCGCATGTAGTGCGCGTGACTCGATCCGTTCAGTCCGTGAAGCAACACGATTGTCGGACACGTCCATGGTTTCGCCTGCCAGTGACAATCAGCGACAACACGCGTCGCGCGCGCGACGTCGAAGTAGCGGCGGACCGGTGCCGGCAGCTGTGGGAAGTATCGCGGGTTGCCCCACCCGTACAACGTCATGGCGTGACCATTCTGTAAGGACGCGCGCGGCACGAAACCGGTCATGTCGTCGATCATACATGCGCTACAATCGCGCATTCCCGGAGGGCTTCCTGATGCGTACGTCTCGACTGCTGTTGATCGGTGTCGCGCTTGCGTCCACCGTCTCGCTGACCGCCGCGCAATCGCCGACACCGGCGCCGGCCGCGGCGCAGAATCCGAAATCCGATCAGTACAGGCGCGACGTTGGGCTCGAAGTCGACGCCATGAAAGAGAACATCCAGCAGTGGAACGACATGGTGTTCAGCTTTGCTGAACCCGGGTTCCAGGAATTCGAGACGTCGAAGTACCTGACGAGCATCCTGAAGCAGAACGGCTTCACGATTCAGGAGAATCTCGCCGGCATTCCGACGGCGTGGATGGCGACGTGGGGATCGGGCAAGCCGGTCATCGCGCTCGGCTCCGACATCGACGACATTCCGCAGGCGTCGCAGAAGCCCGGTGTCGCGTGGCACGAGCCGATTATCGAAGGCGCGCCCGGCCACGGCGAAGGCCACAACTCCGGCATGCCGCTTCAGATCGCGGCCGCGCTCGCCGTCAAGAAGGTGATGGAGCAGCAGCACCTTCAGGGCACGCTGAAACTGTGGCCGGGCGTCGCCGAGGAACTGCTCGGCACCAAGGCGTACTACGTGCGCGCCGGTGCGTTCAAGGACGTGGACGCCTGCATCTTCGTCCACGTCGGCGCCGGCATGCAGACCAGTTGGGGCGACAGCGGCGGCAACGGACTCATCTCGGTCGAGTACGACTTCAAGGGTGAGAGCGCGCACGCCGCCGGCGCACCGTGGCGCGGACGCTCGGCGCTCGATGCGGTCGAACTGATGGACGTCGGCTGGAACTTCCGTCGCGAACATCTGCGCATTCAGCAGCGTTCGCATTACGTCATTCCCAATGGCGGCGATCAGCCGAACGTGGTGCCGCCGAACGCGTCGGTCTGGTACTACTTCCGCGAAACCAGCTACGAAGAGATCAAGCACCTCTGGGACATCGGCAACAACATGGCGAAGGCCGCCACGATGATGACCGACACCGAGTACACGATGAAGGTGCTCGGCTCGGCATGGCCCGGTCACTTCAACAAGACGCTCGCCGAGACGATGCACGCCAACATCGAGAAGGTCGGCCTGCCGCAGTGGAGCGAAGCCGATCTGTCGCTGGCGAAGGCCGTCCAACGCGAGATGAAGGTGCCGGAAATCGGATTGCCGACGACGATTCGGCCGCTGCGCGGACGCGAGAAGATTCCAGACGATGAGAAGCGCGGCGGCGGCTCGGATGACATCGGCGACATCTCGTGGAACGTGCCGACGGTGACGCTGAACTATCCGTCGAACATCCAGGCCGGTCCGGGTCACAACTGGGCCAACGCGATTTCGATGGCGACGCCGATCGCGCACAAGGGCATTCAATACGGCGCGAAAGTCGTGGCGCTGACGGTCATCGACCTGCTGACGCAGCCGGCGCTGGTGCAGCAGTCGTGGGACTACTTCAAGAACGTCCAGACCAAGGAGACCAAGTACATCCCGCTCATCCGGCCCGAAGATCAGCCGGCGATCTGGCTGAACAAGGAGCGGATGGAGAAGTACCGCCCCGAAATGAAGAAGTACTACTACGACCCGACGAAGTACAAGACGTATCTCGAACAGCTCGGCATCACGTATCCGACGACGGTGAAGCCGGCGACAAAATAGGAGCCTCGATGAGCGTGAAATCCCTCGTGAAGTGGTCGGTCGTCGGCGGTGTGGCGCTCGTCGCCGTGTCCCTTGCCGCCAGCCCCGTGTCGCAGGCGCCGAGTCCGGGCACTCCGCTGAGCGTCGGAACCGTCTCTGCCAGAGGAAACGTGGTGTCGGCCCCGGCGCAGTCGAATCCGCGTCTGGATCAGTACAAGCAGAACGTCGGCCTGGAAGTCGACGCGATGGGCGAGAACATCCAGAAGATGAACGATCAGGTGTTCAGCTTCGGTGAACTCGGATTCCAGGAATTCGAGACGTCGAAGTATCTGACCGACATCCTCGCCCAGAACGGTTTCACGATCGTCCACGGCATCGCCGGGATTCCGACGGCGTGGACGGCGAAGTGGGGTTCGGGCAAGCCGGTGATCGCGCTCGGTTCCGACATCGATGACATTCCCCAGGCATCGCAGAAGCCCGGCGTCGCGTACCACGATCCGATGATCGAGGGGGCTCCGGGACACGGCGAAGGTCACAACTCCGGCATGCCGCTGCAGATTGCCGCAGCGTTGGCGGTCAAGAAAGTGATGGAGCAGCAGCACCTGCAGGGCACGCTGATGCTCTGGCCTGGCGTCGCCGAGGAACTGGTCGGCACCAAGGCCTACTACGTGCGCGCCGGCGTCTTCAAAGACGTGGACATCTCAATCTTCACGCACGTCGGCGACAACCTGGCGGTCAGCTGGGGTGATGGCAATCAGAATGGCCTCATCTCTGTTCAGTACGCATTCAAGGGCGAGAGCGCCCACGCCGCTGCCGCACCGTGGCGCGGACGCTCGGCGCTCGACGCGGTGGAACTGATGGACGTCGGCTGGAACTTCCGCCGAGAACATTTGCGGATTCAGCAGCGCTCGCACTATGTCATCACCAACGGCGGCGATCAGCCGAACGTGGTGCCGCCGAACGCGTCGGTCTGGTACTACTTTCGCGAAACCAGCTACGAGGAAATCAAGAAGTTGTGGGAAATCGGCGACCGCATGGCCAAGGCGGCGACGATGATGACTGATACCGAAGTTACCTCGACCGTGCTCGGCTCGGCATGGCCCGGTCATTTCAACAAGACCATCGCCGAGACGATGCAGGCCAACATCGAGAAGGTCGGCTTGCCGACGTGGTCCGATGCGGATCAGAAGCTGGCGCACTCGCTGCAGCACGAGCTGAAGGTGCCGGAGATCGGCCTGCCGACGAAGCTGCCGGCGCTGCGCGGCCGCGAACTGATTCCAGACGACGAAAAGCGCGGCGGCGGTTCGGACGATATCGGCGACATCTCGTGGAACGTGCCGACGGTGACACTGCGCTATCCGTCGAACATGGCCGCCGGTCCGGGTCACAACTGGGCCAACGCGATTTCGATGGCGACGCCGATCGCGCACAAAGGCATTCAGGTCGGCGCGAAAGTCGTGGCGCTGACGGTGATCGATTTCCTGATGCGGCCGGAACTGACGACGCAGGCGTGGGATTACTTCAAGAACGTCCAGACCAAGACGACGAAGTACGTCCCGCTGATCCGTCCGGACGACAAGCCGGCGATTTGGCTGAATACCGAGACGATGGCGAAATACCGGCCGGAGATGAAAAAGTACTACTACGACCCGACTAAGTACAAGAACTACCTGGAACAGCTCGGAATTTCATATCCGACGGTCAGGTAGTCCCCTTCATCGCGCCAAACGGCCCCTTCGTCGCAAAGATGTTGGACGGAGGGGCTGGCGCCCGTAAAATAGACCCCATGAGAATGCTGCTCCTGGCGGTGCTGTTTGCGGTCCCGACCTCGGTATTTGCCGCCGACGGCAAGCCGGCGCCCACCTTTACCAAGGACGTCGCCCCGATCTTTTACAAAAGCTGCGTCGAGTGCCATCGACCGACGATGTTCGCGCCGATGTCGCTGGTGTCGTTCGACGACGCGCGCCCATGGGCCCGCTCCATCAAGCAGCGAGTCGTCGCGGGCACGATGCCGCCGTGGGGTTCCGACAACCCGCACGGGGTCTTCAAGAACGATCCGCGGCTGACAGAGAAAGAAGTCGAGACCATCAGTTCCTGGGTCGATGCCGGCGCGCCGAAGGGCGACGACAAGGATCTGCCGGTTGTCCCGAAGTTTGCCGACGGCTGGACCATCGGTAAACCGGACGCGATCTTCACGATGGACGAGGAGTTCACGATTCCGGCGTCCGGAGCCATCGAGTACCAATACTTCCGCGTCCCGACCCACCTGACGGAAGACAAATGGATTCAGGCGATCGAGATCAATCCTGGCGCGCGCTCGCATGTCCACCACGTCATCGCTTTCACGCAGAAGGCTGGTGAGCCGATCAACCCGAACGGCGTCCTGGGCCCCGGCTACATCGGTGGCGTGACGCCGAATAAGCCGGGAATCACGTTCGAGCCTGGTGTCGCGCGCCTCCTTCGCGGCAACACCGACATCGTCATGCAGGTGCACTACACGACGAATGGCACCGCAGCCTCGGACAAGACGACGGTCGGCGTGATTTACGCGAAGCAGCCGCCGACCAAACTTGTCGCCGGCGGTCTGGTCGTCAATCCGCGGTTCACGATTCCCGCCAACGACGGTAATGCTGAAGTGAAAGGCGTGACGATGATCCGTCAGGACACCGTGGTGACGACGCTGACGCCGCACATGCACGTGCGCGGCAAGGACATGACTTATATCGCGCATTATCCCGACGGCACATCCGAGACGATTCTGTCAGTGCCGCGGTACGACTTCAATTGGCAGATCACCTACGAACTCGCGCAGCCGAAGACGCTGCCGCAGGGGACGCGACTCGAGGTCATCGCGCACTACGACAACTCGACGGCCAACAAGTTCAATCCCGACCCGACCAAGGACGTGCACTGGGGCGATCAGACCTGGGAAGAGATGATGATCGGTTTCTACTCGACCGTCGTCGCGCCGCCGGCTGCGGTGTCCTCACCACAGGGCCGCTGAGACAAAGAGGCGGTCACCACGGAGACGCCAGAGTCGCAGGGGATGTCGACCACTGAGGCACCGGGACACTGAGAAAAATAATTCTCTCTGCGTCGGTGCCTCTGACGTGCACTAGGGCGATCAGACCTGGGAAGAGATGACGATCTGTTTCTACTCGACCGTCGTCGCGACGCCGGCCGCCGCGTCTGCACCACAGGACCGCTGAGACAGAGAGGCGAACTACCACGGAGGCAGAGAGTCGCAGAAGATGTCTACCACCGAGACACAGGAACACTGAGAAAAATATTCTCTGTGCCTCCGTGCCTCGGTGGTTTTTCACTCTCGGTATCTCCTGTTTGGTGGGACTCTCGGCCGCGGCCTGCCGCCGCACATCCCCTCCGCAACCACCCTTAGTCGCGCAGGTGTCCGGCACGCTCGCGGTGTCCGGTCTTTCGTCCCCCGTTCGCATCGTCCGCGATCGCTCGGGTGTACCGCACATTTACGCCGATAATCGTGACGATCTATTCTTCGCGCAGGGCTTTGTCCAGGCACAGGACCGCCTGTTTCAGATGGACCTGTGGCGTCGCGCCGGCCAGGGCCGCCTCGCCCAGATCCTCGGCCCCAATTTCGTTGCCCGGGATGTGATGAGCCGCCGCGTGCAGTATCGCGGCAATCTCGACGCCGAGTGGGCGAGCTACGGTCCGGATGCGAGAGCGATTGCGACTGCGTTCGTTGCCGGCATCAACGCCTGGGTGACACTGGCCCGCGAGCGGCCGCCCGAGGCGTTCGTCCTCGCCGGGTGGCTTCCTGAAATCTGGTCGCCAGCTGATCTTCTCAATCGGACCGACGCCTTTGCTGCGAGCAGCGACGCGATTGATGAAGTGTTTCGCGCACGTTTGGTCGCGGCGATCGGCGCCACCCGTGTCGATGCGCTCTTGCCGGGCGAGCCCGCGTTGATCGAGGCGCCTGGCCTGGACCTCGCGTTCATCAGCCCGATGGTCGGCGATGTGATCCGCCGCGCGGGTGCACCGCCCTTTCTCGTCGGACTGGCCGCGCCAGTCCCGCCGCCGCTCGCTCAGATGCCGCCAGACGTCGGCCAAGAATCCGGGTCTACGTCAGCAGTTGACGGCGGTCCCGGACGGACAGCCGACCACCCATCGCGGCGGTATCTGGTTCACCTCGAGGCGCCCGGCTGGAGCGTCATCGGTGCAACCGCACCATGGTTGCCCGGGGTCGCGATCGGTCACAACCAGCGCGTCGCCTGGCGTGCGGTGCCATTTGACGCTGACACACAGGACATATACGTCGAGAAAGTGAACCCCTCGAACCCGCATCAGGTCGAAGACGATGGCCGATGGGTCGACACGACCATCGTCAGCGATTCAGTGTTGGTGAAGGGGCGGCCCAAGCCGTTTACGTTCGAGCACGAATTCACGCGCCACGGTCCGATTGTGACGTCTGACAAAGCGCGGAATCTGGCGTTCGTCGTCCGGTGGAGTGGAACCGAGCCCGGTGGGGCGCCTGAGTTGGCGGCGCTCTCGCTGGACCTCGCCGGGTCGTCGAACGAGTTGGCCGTTGCCCTCAACCGTTGGCGGATGCCGGCACGCGAGTTCCGATTCGAGGACGTCGATGGCAGGTCAGGCTCGCAGGTCGCCGCGTTGATCCCGCGGCGCGCGCCTGGAAGCGGCGCGCTTCCGGTGCCGGGCTGGAATCACGACTACGATTGGAGTGGCTGGCGACCGGTGGGCGAGTCCTCCACCGTCGTGACACGCAGCCGACCCTCGAGTTCCCGATCGACGGCTGCACGCGTTCTCGATATGGCGAGAGCCGATCCCCAGCGTGTGGACGAGTTGCTTCGCAATTTGAGCGCTGCTGATTCCCTCAAAGTGCAGCAGCGACTCATCGTCGATGCGATCCGCCAGCCAGCGGCAGGCGGCGGTTCGTCAGTGGCCAACGTCACCTTCGCGCATCCGCTGGCGGTGACCGATGCGGCGCGCGCGCGATTCAACATCGGACCGATTTCGCCGCATGGCGATATGCCGGCGTTCGAGATCCTCTCCGATCTGTCTGACTGGGATCGCACGCGCGCCATGAACGCTCCCGGTCAGTCCGAATCTCCCCTCAGCGAGCATTTCGCCGATCTCGCGAAGGCATGGGCAGCCGGCACGACAATCCTGTTGCCATTCAGTCAAAAGGCCGTTGACGCGGCGGCCGAAACGACGCTGATGCTGATAAAGAAATAGGTGCTACCGAAAGAAGCCGTTGGTCATCGCAGGGTCGCCGTCGTTCGGCGCTGGTTTCAGATTCAGCACCCGGCACATGAAGTCGTAGATGTGAATGTTCTGGAATGGCTGGACGATGACGCCTTCGCGAATGTCGGGTCCAGCGGCTGCGAACAGTCCATGCATCGAGCGGAGTGCCGGATCGTATCCGTGAGAGCCGTTCCGCTGCTTCGCGTCCGGCTTCCGCTTCGCGTCGGCGCGGTGTGAGGTCAGAATCCAGCCTTCGTCCACAAGCGCGACGACCGGGCCGACTCGCGGGTTGTCGCGATAATGAAAACGCGCCGGTATCTGCTCCCGCCGGTAGACAGTCAGGTGCGGCACCTTGCCGCGTAGACTTCGGTAGAGCGTGTCCACCGTCCCCGAGACCGGCGCAACCTGCAGGAACTCACCGCTCTCGATCAAGTCAACCGTATCGAGATCGATGTAGTCATCGAGGAAGATCAGCCGCTGCTCGGACGAAGCGGCCATTCCGTGATCGGAGACCACGACGACCGTGGTGCGATCGGCGAGGCCGCCCCGTTTCACCCCGTCGAGCAGTTGCTGCAGCGCCATATCCAGATGCGACACCGCGGTTCGCAGCTGCTGTGAACCGGGACCGAAGTCGTGACCGGCATGGTCCGCGTCCTCGAGATAGAGGGCGACGAACGACGGCCGTTGCTCAGGCGGCAGTGCCAGCCAGTCGAGCACCTGCTGTACGCGTGCGGTAGCGGTGACGTTGGTGTCGAACGGACGCCAGTAGGTCGGCCGCACGCCGCCGATCGGCGCCTCGTCCCCCGGCCAGTACATCGCGGCCGCTCGTCTGCCCTGGCGTATCGCCGTCACCCAGATCGGCTCGCCTCCCCACCAGCGCGCATCGTGCGACGTCTGAGCCGACATCGTGAACCGCTCGGGAAAACCGGGATCCGCGATCACGTTGGCGATGATGCCGTGGTGCCCGGGATACAAGCCGGTGACGATGGTGTAGTGGTTCGGGAAAGTGAATGACGGAAATGACGGAATCAGTTCGGTGGCGCGCACACCGTGCGCCGCGAATGCGCGCAGATTCGGCGCCGGCTCGTTCGTCGTGTAGTCCCAGCGCCAGCCGTCGAAGGACACGAGGATCAGGATCGGATCGGCCGGTGGCGCTGGCTGAGCGGCAGGCGCAGAGACCGCGAGTACGCAAGCGAATGCGACAGCGAGCCAGCGCGGTGTCATTTCACCTGATGACAGTGATAGCAGCCGACCGCGCGGCGGGCGCGGTTGTACTCGTAGGATCGCGCGAAATCGTACGGCGGGCGCCGGAGAATCTGCGCCATCCCGGGGAGCACGACTTCGCGCATGTAGGTGGCCTTCGCCTGGTTGTCCGACTCTGCCAGATAGCCATAGATGGCATTGCGGATCTCGGCGTCCATCCCGCTGTTGTAGGTTTCCCAGCCTCGAAGTCTGAGGTCGGGCTGGGGCAGCGCCGCCACCGCAGGCATCCGCCACGCGCGGGCTTCAGGCTGTCCGCCGTGGCAGGTGTCGCAGGTGATGCGATCGGCGCCGCCCTTGAGCCGCCCGAGCGCGCTGCGCGCCCAGGGCATCACATCCTGCTCCATGAACTGAGCGATGTCCGCCAGATCGCGCTTCTCGCCGCCGGGTGCAATTGGATCGTCGGCGGCGTACACCGCCACCGCGGTCTTGACGTGAAGGCCGATGAACAACCCGGTGATCGTGAGCAGGACGCCGGCGAATCCGGCAAAGGCCTGGCTGGCACGGAACGGTCGCGGGTTCGGTTCCCAGGCCAGTGCGGCGCGCACGGCCCTGGCGTCCCGCGGCGCGGCCGGATCGCTGCCAAGCAATTCCAGGAGCGCCGCCAGTTGTGGGCCTCTGCGGATTGAGCTGAGTGTGAGCGGTGGAACGTGCCGGCGCTGAGAGCCAACGATCAGGGTGGAAGTGCCGAAGACGCGATCGGCGGGGGTCTCGGTGCACTGGACTTCGCCGATGTCGGCGAGCGCGATTTCGTCAATCGCGTCGCGAGAGCGACAGACCAGCCGGGCGTCGGTCAGCCGGTAACACTCGCCCGCCAAACACCGCGCGAGATGCCACGGGCGGCTGCTCCACAGCAGCCGCTCCCATGGCAGAAGAACCGGACCCGGCACGGCGTCCCTATGATGTCGGCTTCCCGAAATTGACCTTAGGCACCTGCTTGGCGTCGGCCGGCGCCTCGAAGAACGGATAGTCCTTGAAGCCGAACAGCCTTGCGGTCAGGTTGCCGGGGAATTCGCGTCGCGACGTGTTGTATTCGCGAACCTTGTCGTTGTAGCGTCCGCGTTCGACGGCGAGCCGGTTTTCGGTGCCGGAGAGCTCGTCCATCAAGCGATTGAACTGTTCGTTCGCCTTGAGGTTCGGATAGTTCTCCACCACCGCGAGCAGCCGGCCGAGCGCGGAGGTCTGCTTGTTTGCCGCCTCGATGCTTTCCTCGGGCGACTTCGCCGCCAGCAGCTGCGACCGTGCATCCGCGATCTCCTTGAAGACGGCTTCCTCGTGCTGCGCGTAGCCCTTGGTCGTCTCGACGAGGTTGGGGATGAGATCGTTGCGGCGCTGCAACTGGTTCTGGACCTGTGCCCATTGCGCCTTGACCGCCTCTTCCTGTCCGACGAACTTGTTGTACGAACAACCGGTCAACGGCAGTGCGACGATCGCGAGCATTGCCGTCTGAATGAGAGTTCTTCGCGTCATCTTCATAACCTGCATTCTACCAACTCGAGCCGCCGCCGCCGCCACCGCTGCTGCCGCCGCCGAAACCGCCAAAACCGCCGCCGAACCCTCCGCCGCCACCGCCACCGCCAAACCCGCCGCCGAATGGTCCGACCCCGCTGGACCAGCCGCCCAAGCCGCCCATGAACATGCCGCGGCGTCCAGGCCCGCCGCCGATGCGGCTCAGGATCAGAATGATGATGAATACCAGGATCGGCAGCCAGACTGGCGCCGAACGCCCCCGGTTGACCCGGCCGCTCGGGACGCGAACGCCTTCGAGCGTGACATTGCGGCCTTGCGCGATGCGGCCGATGATGCGTTCGGTGCCCGCGGCGAGCCCGGCGCCGTAACGCCCGTTGCGAAACTCCGGCGTCATGTACTGGCGGCTGGTTTCACCGGCGTAGCCGTCGGTGATCCATTCCTCCAGGTCGTAGCCCACCTCGACCCAGACCTTGCGCTCCTTCATCGCGAGCAGGATCAGCAGGCCGTTGTTCTTGCCCTTCTGTCCGATGCCGCGGCCGCGGTTTTCGAACATCTTCACCGCGTACTCGCGGATGTCACCGTACGGCTCGATCGTCGGCACCGTCGCCACCACCACGACGTCGCCGCTCGCCGCCTGCAGCACGCGGATCATCCGCTCCATCTGCGACGCGCTGCCGGCGTCGATGACATGAGCGAAGTCGTTGACCGGCTGGGTGAGCTCAGGGATCGTCGGATCGGGCGCCGCCGCCGAGACGATGCCCGCGTTGATACTCGCGGCGAGGCAGAACAGTGCCGCGAGCAGGTATTTCGCCAGCCTTCGGGGACGGATCACCGTGCGCTCCACTGGTCCACCCGAGCGACGAGACGCTGGACTGCGTCGAGATAGCCCGGGAAGATGCGCGCCGCTTCCTCCGACGAGATGTCGTCAGTGCCGGCGAGCCGGGTCACTTCGGTGATCTGTCCGCCGGCCACACCCAACATCCGCTCGACATGACGGGCGGCCGTCGCCTCGTCGTTCGCGGCGTGGCCGTCGAGCCGCGCGACACTCGAGACCAGGCCCGCGAACGCCGCGGCCGATCGCACAACCAGCACGGCGAGGGCGCCGCCGTTTCCTCGCGTTTCGAGAAAGCCCTCCCGCAGATGAATCAGGTGACTGCGCGCCTGCACCTCGCACGCCCGGCGAACGTCGGCTGGATCGACGGTCGCCGAATCGAACGGTCCACGTCCGGAAACGACGACGTGATCGGCGAGGATGGCGCCGAACTCGAGCGGAAAGGCGTCGAGCGATCGTTCGAACTCGCCGGCGGCGACCAGCAGCGGCGTCGCCAGACCGGCCTCGTGCCATGACTCGACCGACGTCGCGCACGCGCGCAGATCGTCAGCGGTCAGCGACTCGATCACCGCCAGCGTTCGAGTCGGCGGCGCGGCGTGTCCGTGGCCACCATGCGAATCGTGTGCGTCGTGCGCCGGACGAGCGCGGAGTCCGTACATCGACAGCGATTGGAGCCGGCTGCCGAAGACACGCCGGAGCTCGCGTTCAAGACCCTGCACCGCATCGGGAATACTCATGGTCGTATTGTACGGTCCTTGGGACTTGGGGCCTGGTTCTTGGTCCGTTCCTGGTCCTTGGTCCGTGGTCCTTCGTCCTGGTCCTTCGCGGTCATGGCGGGGACCACGGACCATGGACACGGACCAGGACGGACCAGGGACCAGGAACGGACCAAGCCCGAAGAACCAAGCACCAAGGACTACAATTGAGCGCCAATGAATCTTCGTCGCGTGAACATCGGCTGCTTCGGCGGCGGTACGGGATTGCCGAGCCTGCTCGGCGGGCTCAAACACAATCCATGGCTGCAGTTGAACGCCGTCGTCACGATGTTCGACAGCGGCGGTAGCTCGGGACAATTGCGGGACGAATTGGGCGT
>DASXGC010000450.1:0-4217 GCA_036489235.1 Vicinamibacterales bacterium | reverse complement strand
CGAAGCGCTGGTGAACCTGCCGGAGACCGAAAGACCGGCGCTCGGCGCGAAGGCACAGGCGACCCTCTACGGCGACACGATCACGGTTTTGGCGCATCTTCGGCAGCTCTCGGACGCGGCAGACCCCATGACCCGTACCTTTGAGGCGCGCTACGTCCTGGACAGTCAGGGGGCGCAGGCACCGCTCGGGGCCACTGTGACACTGCACCTCTCGAGCCCCGCAGCGGCGCCAATGGTAGAGGTGCCGCTCGGTGCCATCGATGACGAGGGCAAAGGGCCCGGAATCTGGACCATCGATCCGAAGACCTCGCAGGTTAGTTTCGTGCCCGTCAACCTCACGCGATTTGGTCGCGAGACCGCGATCCTTACCAAAGGCGCCCAACCGGGCCTTCAGATCGTCGCCGCTGGCGGGCACTACCTGCATGAGGGCGAGCGCATTCGGATCGTCGGCGAGAGAGCGGCAATGCGATGAGCGGCTTCAATCTCTCCGCCCTCGCCGTCCGTGAGCGCTCGATCACCCTTTTCCTGCTCGTCGCGCTCACGCTGGCCGGCATTTTCGCATTTCTGGATTTAGGACGCGCTGAAGACCCGCCCTATACCATCAAGATCCTGACCGTCAGCGCCGCCTGGCCGGGCGCGACGGCGCAGGAGATGCAGGATCTGGTTGCCGACCCGTTGGAAAAGCGCCTGCAGGAGCTGCGCTGGTACGATCGGGTTCAGACCTTCACGCGCCCGGGTCTGATGCTGATGACGCTGGTCCTGAGGGATGGCTCGCCGCCACGCGATATCCCGGAGGAATTCTACCAGGCGCGCAAGAAGCTCGGCGACGAGGCGCACAACCTGCCGCAGGGCGTCATCGGCCCGATCGTCAACGACGAGTATTCCGATGTAGACTTTGCCGTCTACGCGCTCGACGGGCCAGGGCTGCCGGAGCGGCTTCTGGCTCGACAGGCCGAGTCGTTGCGCGAGCGACTGTTGCACGTCCCGGGCGTCAAGAAGGTCAATATCCTCGGCGAACGCCCCGAGCGTGTCTTCGTCAATTTCGCCTATGATAGGCTTGCGAATCTGGGCGTGAACCCGCGGGATGTCTTCGCCGCGCTGAAAGACCAAAACGTCGTGACGCCGGCCGGATCGATTGACACCAGCGGACCCCAGGTGTTCGTGCGGCTCGACGGCGCGCTCGACGACCTGCAGAAAATTCGCGACACGCCGATCGTCGCCGGCGGTCGCGTGCTGAAACTGTCCGACATCGCCCAAATCGAACGCGGCTACGAGGATTCTCCGACGTTTCTCGTTCGCCATAACGGCGAGCCGGCGCTGATCCTCACCGTCGTCATGCAGGATGGCTGGAACGGCCTTGATCTCGGGCGCGCCCTCGATGCGGCGGAGAGAACGCTCGGCGCCGATCTGCCGGCCGGCGTCACGCTGGCGAAAGTTACCGACCAGGCGGCGGTCATCCGCGACGCCATCGACGAGTTCGGGATCAAGTTCTTCGTGGCCCTCGGCGTCGTGATGTTGGTCAGCCTGCTCAGTCTCGGTTGGCGCGTGGGCATCGTAGTCGCGGCAGCCGTACCGCTGACGCTCGCGACAGTTTTGGTCATTATGCTGTTCACCGGCCGCGTGTTCGACCGCGTCACGCTCGGCGCGCTGATCATCGCGCTCGGCCTCCTGGTCGACGACGCGATCATCGCGATCGAGATCATGGTCGTGAAGCTGGAGGAAGGATTCGATCGGATCGCCGCCGCGTCCTACGCCTGGAGCCACACGGCCGCGCCGATGCTGGCGGGCACGGCGGTGACGATCATCGGCTTCATGCCGATCGGCTTCGCCCGGTCGACGGCCGGCGAATACGCCGGCAACATCTTCTGGGTGACGGGCTATGCGCTGATCACGTCATGGGTCGTCGCCGTGGTGTTCACGCCCTATCTCGGCGTGACGCTGCTGCCGGAGATGAAGAAGCTCGATCACGCCTACCAGCACATCTATTCGACGCCGCGCTACGACCATTTCCGTCGGCTCGTCGGCTGGTCGGTCCAGCACAAAATCGTTGTGGCGGGAGCGGTCATCGGCGCGTTCCTCCTGGCGGGCCTCGGCATGACCTTAGTGAAGCAGCAATTCTTTCCCAACTCCGATCGCCCCGAGCTTCTGGCCGAGGTGCAGATGCCTGAAGGCACCAGCATCGAGGCGACAGACGTCGTGGCCAAGAAAGTCGAGGCATGGCTGATGCAGCAGCCGGAGGCGAAGATCGTCACGACTTATGTCGGTGGCGGCGCGGCGCGCTTCTTCATCGCTTACAATCCGGAGCTGCCCGATCCGTCCTTCGCCAAGATCATCGTCCTGACGCCGGACGCCGAGGCCCGCGATCGCCTGAAGCTGCGGTTGCGCGACCGTATTGAGCAAGGGCTGGCGCCGGAGGCGAGGCTCCGCGTGGCTCAGCTCGTCTTCGGTCCCTATCAGCATTTTCCGATCGCGTTCCGCGTGATGGGGCCGGACCCGAGCGTGTTGCGCGGGATTGCCGACAAGGTCGACGCCGTGATGCGAGAGAATCCGAACACGCGGGACGTCAACCAGGATTGGGGCGAGCGCGTGCCGACGATGCATTTCGTGCTCGACCAGCAGCGGCTGCAATTGATCGGGCTCGCCCCGACCGAGGCCGCGGACCAGCTGCAGTTCCTTCTCACCGGCACGAGCGTCACGCAGATCCGCAAAGATATCCGCACGGTTGATCTGGTTGCGCGCAGTGCGGGCTCCGATCGGCTGGATCCCGCGAAGCTCGGCGAGCTAACCCTGATCAACAAGCAAGGCAAGATCATCCCGGTAAACCAGGTCGGGCACATCGAATCGCGCCCCGAGGACCCGATCCTGCGTCGCCGCGACCGCATCCCGACCATCACCGTGCAGAGCGATATTGACGAGGCGTTTCAGCCGCCCGAGGTTTCGATGCAGATCGAGCAGGCGCTGAAACCGTTCGAGGCGACGCTGCCGGACGGCTATCACATCGAGGTGGGCGGCAATATCGAAGACTCTCTCAAGGCGAACACCGCCTTGGCGCCGGTCTTCCCGATCATGCTGGTGCTCACGCTGGTGGTGCTCGTCTTCCAGGTGCGGTCGATCTCGGCGATGGTGATGGTGTTCCTTACGGCACCGCTGGGCCTGATCGGTGCCGTGCCGATCCTCCTGATCTTCCACCAGCCATTCGGGTTCAACGCGATCCTGGGTCTGCTCGGGCTGTCCGGGATCCTGATGCGCAATACGCTGATCTTGATCGGCCAAATTCACACCAACCACGCAGATGGCCTCGACAACTACCATGCCGTGGTCGAGGCCACGGTCCAGCGTGCTCGCCCGGTGTTGCTGACCGCGCTCGCCGCGGTATTGGCCTTCATCCCGCTGACGCAGTCGGTTTTCTGGGGTCCGCTGGCCTACACGCTGATTGGTGGCACCGCCGGCGGGACAGTGCTGATCCTCGTGTTTCTGCCGGTGCTCTATTCAATCTGGTTCAGAGTAAAGCTCTCGAGGGATCCGGGAAGCCTGCTCCCCAGCTCTCCCGGACTTGAGGAGAACACGATGAGCAACGACAAGAAGACCCTTTACGAGCGCCTTGGTGGGTACGACGCGATCGCGGCGGTGGCGAATGATTTGCTGCCCAGGCTCCGGGCCCATCCGCAGCTCGGTCGGTTCTGGGCGCGTCGCGGGGAAGACGGCGTCATGCGCGAGAAGCAGCTCCTCATCGATTTCCTCTGCGCGAGCGCGGGCGGACCGATGTACTATCGCGGCAGGGACATGGTGCTCACCCACCGAGGCATGCGCATCAGCGATAGCGACTGGAACGTGTTCCTCGGTCATGCCGCCGCGACCCTGGCGAAGTTCCAGGTGCGCGAGGCCGAACAGCGCGACGTGGTCGCGTTTGTTCGGAGTCTCAAGAAAGAGATCATTGAATAGCAAAGACGCTGAACGCTTTTGTGAACCCCGCTGCGCCCGCGCCTACGGAAGTGGTACGAGGACGCTTGAGGGTAGAAATCTCAGGATGACAAAGCACGAATCCTTGGCGATTGGGCAACAGGTCTGCTTGGGGTCGTGTGTCACGAACGCACTGTCTGAGTACGATGGTGCGGAACTGTACGAGAGATGAAGGAGGGCCCTTCGAGGCCGGCAGTCAGGTGCAGGTCTCAAGCCACCGCGAGCTGCTGTCGTCAAGAGCGATGGTGGTGAGCGTT
>DASXGC010000100.1:0-2073 GCA_036489235.1 Vicinamibacterales bacterium | reverse complement strand
GAGCCGAGCCGCAGGAACGCCCACAGCGCGCCCGCAACCCCGATATAGAACGAGGACACCGCGAAGGCCGAGAGCTTGGCATGCAGTGGCCTGATGCCGATGATCTCGGCCGCGATATCCATGTCGCGAATGGCCATCCACATGCGCCCGATGCGGCCGCGCACCAGATTTTTGGCGGCGAGGGTGAGCACCACCGTAATCGCGAGCACGAAGATGTAGGTCTTTCCCGGCGTGTCGATCGGAATGCCGAACAGCTCGATCCGGCCGACCGCGACCGAACCCGATGGCGCGTAATTGGTGAACCATTTGACGCGCGCGAAGGCCCACTCGAGAAAGAACTGGGAGGCCAGCGTCGCGACCGCGAGATAAAATCCCTTGATGCGCAGTGAGGGCAGCCCGAACAAGAGGCCGACCAGCATCGCCATCAGGCCGGCGAACAGGAAGACCAGGATGATGTTGGTTTCCGGCAGCCGCAGCGCCAGATTGTAGGCGGCGTAGGCGCCGACCGCCATGAAGCCGCCGGAGCCGAGGGAGAGCTGCCCGCAATAGCCGGTGAGGATGTTGAGCCCGATCGCGGCGATCGAGAGGATGAGCACCGGGATCAGCACCTCGGTATAAAGATATTGGCCGGCGAACAGCGGCACTCCAAGAGACGCGAACGCGACGAGGACGATGACGGACCAGCGATCCTGCGCGATCGGAAAGATCGCCTCGTCGGCGTCGTAAGAGGTCTTGAACTGGCCGACTTCGCGGTAGAACACGGGGCCTCACACTCGCTCGATGATGCGCTCGCCGAAGAGGCCCTGCGGACGGAAGAGCAGGAACACCAGCGCGAGCACGTAGGCGAACCAATTCTCGATACCGCCGCCGGCGAGATCGAAGGTGCGGACGAGGACGGGGGCAAGCAGCACCTCGGCGAGCTTTTCGCCAGCGCCGACGATCAGCCCGCCGACGATCGCGCCCGGGATCGAGGTGAAGCCGCCGAGAATGAGGACCGGCAGCGCCTTGAGCGCGATGAGCGAAAGGGAAAATTGCACGCCGAGCTTGGCGCCCCACATCATACCGGCCACCAACGCGACGAGCCCCGACACCGCCCACACCATCAACCAGATCTGGTTGAGCGGGATGCCGACCGATTGGGCGGCCTGGTGATCGTCGGCGACCGCCCGCAACGCCCGGCCGACCCGCGTCACCTGAAAGAATACCGCCAGCACGAGCACCATCACCGCGCAGATGATCGCGGCGATGAGCTCGGCCGGATCGATCAACAGCCCGCCGGGAAAGACCGATTCCAAAATGAAGATCGGATTCGTCGGTAGCCCCAGCCCGATCTTGTAGATGTCGCTGCCCCAGACGGTCTGCCCGAAGCCTTCGAGAAAGTAAGCGATCCCGAGCGTGGCCATGAACAGGATGATGCCCTCCTGATTGACCAGGTGGCGCAGCACCAGGAACTCGATCGCATAGGCGAGCGCAATCATGATGAGGACGGAGAACGCGAATGCGACGACGAGCGGCATGAACTCGGAAAGCCGCGCAAACGACAGCGCGGCGAACAGCACCATCGCCCCCTGCGCGAAGTTGAACACGCCGGAAGCCTTGAAGATCAGCACGAATCCGAGCGCGACCAGCGAGTAGAGCACCCCGGTCATGAGGCCGCCGATCAGCGTTTCGAGAACCGGACCCAGCATCGCGCGCCCTCAGTGGCTCAGACCGAGATAGGCGTCGATCACGGCCTGATCGACCTGGACCTCCGCCGGCGTGCCGTCGGCGATCTTGACGCCGTGATCGAGCACGAGGACGCGATCGGACAGATCCATCACCACGCCCATGTCGTGCTCGATCAATGCGATGGTGGTGCCGTAGTGCGCGTTGACGTCGAGGATGAAGCGGGACATGTCCTCCTTCTCCTCGAGATTCATCCCGGCCATCGGTTCGTCGAGCAAGAGCAGGTCGGGCTCCATGGCAAGCGCGCGGCCGAGTTCGACCCGCTTCTGCAGACCGTAAGGCAGCTTCCCGACCTGGATCTTGCGGATGTGCTGGATCTTGAGAAAGTCGATGATCTCCTCGACGCGG
>DASXGC010000371.1:0-2585 GCA_036489235.1 Vicinamibacterales bacterium | reverse complement strand
GGATCGATGATGAAGCCGGAACCGAGCGAGTTGACGCGGCGCGGGCCGCGCTCGCGGTTCTGCGGATCGCCCTGGCCGCGCCGATTAAAAAAGTCCCTGAACAGCTCGTCCAATTGCGGATCGTTCGGCAACTGCGGCATCGGAGAGTTGCGCGCTTCCACCTTCTGCGAGGTGGAGATGTTGACCACCGCGTCGATCACCTTCTCGGAGACATCGGCGATGGTATCGGGCCCACGCGCGGCTGATGCAATCGAGAGCGCCGGCACGGCGATCGCCGCCGCGGCAATCGCGGCTACGGCTGGCTGCCGGATCTGCCGGGCAAATTGAACAAGCGTGCCGAGCATGGGCGTCTGACCTCCTGGACGGCGTGAGGGCGAGACAGTGCTCCCGTCCGAGTATGGACGCAAGGGCGGTCTCGACAAGGCGAATTAGGCTTGCGATTAGGGCGGAATCGGGACCGGCGCGCGCCGCGCGGCCATGAGTCCGCACGTCAACTCAGCCGCGCACGAACCAGATCAGCAGCAGGCCGAGCACCGCGGAGGCGATGCCCGCGATCCGCAGCGACGTTTCCGGGCTCTCGAGCGCGCTCGCCGCCAGCCGTTTCGCGGCCCGGGGGAACGCGGCGAATAGCAGTCCTTCGATGACGAGCACGAGGCCGATCGCGGCGATGAACTCGGCCATCTTTGCCTAACCAGCCCCCGTGGCGGCGAAGGTCTATTTCGCAGATGGCGTATTGCCGGGCTGAGCGCCACCCTCGCGCGGCTTGCCCGATGGATCCACGAAGTAGCGAAAGAACTCCGAATCGGGCTTGAGCAGCATGCGCGTGTCGTTGGCTTTCAGCCCCGTTTCGTAGGCCTGCATCGAACGATAGAACGAGAAGAAGTCGGGATCGCGTCCGTAGGCATCGGCGAAAATGCGATTGCGCTCGGCGTCGCCCTCGCCGCGGGTCCGCTCGCCCTTGGACTGCGCCTCGGCGAGCAACACCGTGACATCGCGATCCGCCTTGGCGCGAATCTCCTGCGCCCTCTGGGCACCCTCGGCGCGGTACTGCGCGGCCTCCTGCTGACGCTCGGTCTGCATGCGCTGGTAGACCGCCTGGCTGTTCTGCTCCGGCAGGTCGGCGCGGCGGATGCGAACGTCGACGACGGCGATACCGAAGGCCTGCGCCTCGTTGTTGAGCTGCTCGCGCACGCGCGCCATCAGATGCTCGCGCTGGTCGCGCACGACCTGCGTCAGCGTGGCCTCGCCCAGCACGCGGCGCAACGCCGAATTGAGCAGGATCGAGAGCTGCGAGTTCGCGCCCTCGACGGTGCCGACGGTCTGAAAGAATTTCAGCACGTCCTTGATGCGGTAGCGTGCAAACGCGTCGACCACCAGGCGCTTCTGGTCGGAGGCGATCACCTCCTGCGCCGGGTTTTCGAGATCGAGGATGCGCTTGTCGATGTTGATCACGCTGTCGATGAGCGGGATCTTGTAATTCAATCCCGGATCGACGACCACGCGCACGGGTTGACCGAGCCGCACCACCAATGCCTGGCGGGTCTGATAGACCGTGAACAGCGTGCCGTAGGCGATGACCAGCGCCACGATGATGAGGACGGCGACAACTCCGCCGACAAGATTGAGTCTCATCGGCTGCCTCCCGTCTGCGGCGGCGTCTGCGGCCGCCGCGTCAGCTGGTCGAGCGGCAGATAGGGAACGACCCCGCCTCCCTGATCCAGGATGATCTTGTCGGTGCCTCCGAACAACCGCTCCATGGTCTCCAGATACATGCGCTGGCGGGTGACGTCGGGCGCCTTCTTGTATTCGTCGTAGACCTGGAGGAAGCGCGACGTCGCGCCCTTGGCCTCGGCCACCGTCTGCTCGCGATAGGCTTCGGCGCTCTGGGTGATCTGCGCCGCCTTTCCGCGCGCTTCCGGAACCACCTTGTTGGCGTAGCTCTGCGCTTCGTTCTGCGAGCGCTCGCTGTCGGCGCGCGCGGCCTGCACGTCGCGGAAAGCATCGATCACCTGCGACGGCGGGTCGACCTTCTGCAGCTGCACCTGCGTGATCTGGACGCCGGCCCCGTAATCGTCGAGCACCTTCTGCATCAGCTCGTGCACGGCGGTTTCGATGTTCTGCCGCGCCCCGGTCAGAATCGGCTGCAGGGTCGAGCGGCCGATGATCTCGCGCATGGCGCTCTCGGCCACCGCCTTCACCGTGCCTTCGGGCTGCTGGATGTTGAATAGATAGTTCTCGACCCCTTTCGCCTCCGGCTTGATCTTCCACAACACCGAGAAATCGACGTCGACGATGTTCTCGTCGCCGGTGAGCATCAGGCTCTCCTCCGGCACGTCGCGGATGGTGGTGCCGCGGCGCAGGTCCTCCACCACGCGCATGCCGACGTCAATCTTGTTGACGCGCAAGGCCTTCGGCGTCAGCGCCGTCTCGATCGGATACGGCAGGTGATAGTTCAGTCCCGGTTTCACCTCGCGCACGGCGGCGCCGAAGCGCAACACCACGCCGAGCTCGTCGGGCTCGACGCGGAAGAAGCCGGAAAACAACCAGATGGCGATCGCGGCCAGCACGATGAGGGCGAGCCCCTT
>DASXGC010000362.1:0-11948 GCA_036489235.1 Vicinamibacterales bacterium | reverse complement strand
TCGAGAAGCTGCTTGGGTCGCGCGCTGCCGAAGCGCTGCCCGCGCCCGCCGGCGGCGATGATCGCGGTGACATGCATAGGACGAATCTCTGATTATACAGGCCGGCAGACGATCACTTCGCGACCGAGCCGAAGCGCGCCTGGCCTCGCAGCCCGAGAAAGCGGCCGAGCGCCTCCGCTTCGCGTTCGATGGCCTGGCGTACGCCTGGCGTCGTCTTGCCGAACAACTCGACGCCCAGCGTGACCGTCTGGCTGGACGTCTCGGGAAACCAGACGCCGATGATGCTGCCGCCGCGCATCACGACCGGCGAAATCCATCCCTGCGGACGATAGACCCGCTTGTAGTGCTTCGGCGGCACCAGATGCTCCTTGGTCGCGTGGGCCAGCAGAAACGAGTCGAACGGACCGAGCAGCCGGACCGATTCCTCGTCGAGCACGCTCTCGCCGAGCGTTCTGCGATCGAGGTGGCGGATCCATCCGGTCGCACCCTCAATCGTCACGGGCTCGAGCTCGCCCGCAAGGCCCGCGATGACAACCCTGGCCTCGCTGGTTTTGAGTCCTGACCATTTTGCGAAATCGTGCGCGGTCGCCGGGCCGAAGGCGGACAGAAATCGCCGGCACAGTTCCGCTCGCGCTTCGTCCACGCCAAACGACGGCTGCCGCTGCAGCCACTGATCCACGCGCACGAACGTCGTCGCCGAGCCCTGCGGCGGTCCGTAGACGATCAGGCCGTCAACGACGGGAGCGCGTAGGGCACCCCAGCTGTTGTCGAGCCAGGCGCGCATGCCCTTGCCCGCCTTTTTTCGCGCCAGCGCGATCAATTCCTGCTGCGTCCTCGGGCCGTCGCGGAGTCCGTCCATGATTGTGTCGACCACCGCTCTGGCGTGGTCCGGCCTGGCTCCGACCCGCGCCTGCCAGCGCTCGACGACCGCCATCGACGCCGGCCGCAGTGCGCTGATGACCATCGCGAGATCCGCGGCGGGAATGAGATGCAGGGTGAGACGCATCGCCGACGTCTTCACGATCTCACGCCGTTCGAACAATGCGGCGCCGACCTCGGCGCGGGTTGTTTCGCGTCGGCGCGTCCAGATGGACATCTCCGCGGCTGACATCACCTGGGCCTGGATGCCGCCGGTGGCGCGGCAGATGTCTGCCATGCTGGGACTTGGTGCCTGGGCTTTGGTCCCTGGTCCGTCCTTGGTCCCTGGTCCATGGTCCGTTCGGGCGGCAAGACAATGGCGGGCGAGGCGGAACGCCGCTGCCTGGGCCGCGGTCACTGTCAGTGTCGTTCCATTCTGTTTTGCCACCTGACTAGACCGCGCCGAACTGGCGCTGTTCTACGACTGCGTTGACGATCGCGTGGACCTGGTCGGCGAGCGCTTTGGCGTCTCTCGGCGTTGGGGATTCGAGCGCCGGCGGTTGAATCGGATCGTGGATGATCAGCCTGACGTCGCCCGGCTGGGTCTCGAGCCGCCCTTTCGGCATCACCTTGCGCGTGCCGATCACGGCAATCGGCACGATCGGCAGACCCGCTTCAATTGCCAGAAGAAAACTGCCGCCCTTGAACCGCGCGACGTGGCCGGTGGCGCTGCGCGTGCCTTCGGCGTAGATGATGAGCGACAGCCCTTCGGAGACCAACGCGCGCCATCGGCGCAGGATGCCGCCACGATCGGGATGGCGGCGATCGACGAACAAATGGCCGCCGCGACGGAGGTGCCAACCGAGCACGGGAAATCGCGCCAGCGACTCCTTGGCGATGATCCGCAACTGATATGGGAGTGACGCGAAGATCACCGGCGTGTCGTAGATGCTCTGGTGATTCGAGACGAAGATGTAGGTCCTGCCGGGAGTAATCCGCTCGAGCCCCTCGATGGTGACGCGAACACCCGTGGTTTTCAGAATCAGCCACGACCAGGCCCGCGCGCAGCCGTGCGCGAAATAGCCGTGGCGCTCGAATACGCTCGACACCAGCGACGCAGCGCCGAGGATGATCGTGTAGATCGTGATCGCGGGGATGAGATAGAAAACGGTCCGCCACCAGTGATACGGAGGGAAGCGCAAGGTGCGCTCATTGTAGATTAGCGGTGCGAAATCCGAATCCCGAAGTCGCGGGCCCGCGCGAACGCGTGATGCTCAAGACGCGCCAGCCAGCCGTTTTCGTCTGTGCGGAAAATTATGTCTGCGGACGCAGGATCGGCGCAGCCGACGCGGCGGGCGCCGCGGGCCGGATGCGCTCGACCGGCGCGGGGCCAGCCGTGGACGTCGAGACGCCGGCCTCGATGTAGCGACCGAAGATCATCTTCCCCGCCGTCGTCTGCAGCACGCTGGTGACGACGATGTCGATCGTCTTGCTGATCATCTTGCGGGCGTTATCCACGACGACCATGGTGCCGTCGTCGAGGTAGGCGACACCCTGGTTGTATTCCTTGCCTTCCTTCAGGATGAAGACCTTCATCACTTCGCCTGGCAGGACGACCGGCTTGAGCGAGTTGGCCAGTTCGTTGACGTTCAGCACGTCCACACCGCGCAAATGCGCGACCTTGTTCAGGTTGAAGTCGTTGGTCACGATTTTTCCCGGCAGCGCGCGGCCAAGTTCGATCAGCTTCAGGTCGACTTCCTTGACCTCCGGAAAATCCACGTCGGAAATGATGACCTCGATGCCCGCCATCTTCTGGATTTTCTGCAGGATGTCGAGGCCGCGGCGTCCGCGGTTGCGCTTCATGGAGTCGCCGGAGTCAGCCACCAGCTGCAGCTCCTTCAACACGAACTGGGGAACCACGAGCGTACCGTCCACGAACCCGGTTTCGCAGACGTCGGCGATGCGGCCGTCGATGATGACGCTGGTATCGAGAATCTTGTAGCGGCGCTGCGGCCCGGCGGCGCGGAACAGCGTCATCAGTCGGGCCGGCTCCAGCCACTCGCCGTACTTGGCACCGAGCGACAAGCCGAGATACGGCAGCACGATCAGGGTAAAGCTGTGCAGGAACTCGACCCGGCGGTCGCCGTTGTCGGCCCAGAACAGGCCGGTCGTAATCAGGTGTGCGATCCCCAGGCCGACGAAACACCCGATGAGTGCGCCGAAGACGCGGGTTGCCGCCGTCTCCCGGAGCCGGCTCTCAAAAATGACTACGAGACCGGCCAAAGCCAGCGCGAACGCCACATTGGCGTTCAGCCCAACCGGCAGCGGCAGGAGAATCGCGGCGGCGTAAGCAACAGCGGCGACAAAAAGAATGCGCGCGAGCGCGAACCAAGCCATGGGGAAACCCCCCGGTTATGAAACGCCAGCCGCCTCAAAAACAAACGGGATGAAGTGCGGATGCCGGGCGGCCAGCCTCCGTGGCAACGATATCACCGCGCTGTAATCATGACAATCGCAGACAACACCGCCAGCAGGCCAACGAACTGCCCTCGGGTTACCCGTTCGTGGAGGACTAGCCAGGCGAGGAGGACGGTGGACGCGGGATACAGCGAGGACAGAACTGCCGCGACGTCGAGCCGTCCGGCGTGGGCCGCAAGGACCAGAAAGGCGTTACCGCCGGCGTCCGTCAGCCCGGCAGCGACGAGCAGCGGAAGATGCTGTTTCGACAGCGCTTGCGCCTGTTTGCCGAACACCGCGACAAGGACCATCGTGCTGAGCGACACGAGCCGGGCGACGACGAGCGACCAGAACACGCTGTTTCCGCTCGTCCACGAGATGATGACGATGAAGCAGCCGAAGCCGGTGCCGGCCAACAGGGACAGACCCAAATCAAGCGGTCGGAACCCACCGGCGTCGTCCCCGCGCGCTACGAGCCAGACACCGGCCAGCGCGACCAGAAATCCGGCGAGGCGGAGCCATCCCGGCGTACCTTCGATGGCGCCGCCGGCGATCACCGGGATCGCGGCGCTGAGCACCCCCGATACCGGTGCCGCCAGGCCCATTCGGCCGATCGCGAGCGCCTTGTAGAGCGCGAGCAGCCCGAGTGCGCCGGACAGCCCGGCCACTCCGCACCACAGCAGACTCGAGGCGGCGGGAAGCGGATCCTTGAAGATGACGCCTGCGAGGGCCAGCGCCAGAAGACCGCAGGTCTGCGAGCCGATGACGACCGGGAGGAGCGGAGCGCGCTTGGCGGCCAGCCCGCCGCAGAAATCGCCGGCGCCCCATGAAAGCGCCGACGCGACCCCGAACAGGGCCGAGAGCCATTCGCCGCGAATCATCGAACCGGCCGACCGCGCGGCCTTCGCGCGCGATTCGTCCCTGCGACGCGGGCGCGCTTACGACAACAACGCATCGAGCGCTTCGCCGACGCCGCGGACGCCGACCAGTTCGCAATCGCCGGCCAGCGCACGATCGGCGGGGTCGATGTTGGCCTCCGGCAAGACGCAGCGGCGGAATCCCATCTGCACCGCCTCGCGGACACGCAGCGGCGCCTGGGCGATGCCGCGGATCTCTCCGGCGAGCCCGACTTCGCCGAACATCGCGGTGGTACCGGGAATGACCCTGTTCCTGACGCTCGACGCAATCGCTGCGAGCACGGCGAGGTCCGACGCCGGCTCGTCGATCGTCATCCCGCCCGCCACGTTCACGAACACATCGTCTCCAATCAGGTTGAGACCGGCGCGCTTTTCGAGCACCGCGAGCAGAAGCGTCAAGCGAGCCTGATCGATGCCGCTCGCCATGCGACGCGCGTTGCCGTAGGTGCTGGAGCTGACCAGGGCCTGAATTTCGACCAGTATCGGCCGCGAGCCTTCGACGGCGCAGAGTACAGCCGACCCCGGTGCATTGGCGGGACGTTCGGCGAGAAACATCTTCGACGGGTTCGGCACCGGACGCAGACCGGTGGAGGTCATCTCGAACACCCCGAGCTCGCTCGCGGCACCGAAGCGGTTCTTCACCGCTCGCACGACGCGGTGGGAATGATGACGCTCGCCTTCGAAGTAGAGCACCGTATCGACCACATGCTCGAGCGCCTTGGGTCCGGCCAGGCTGCCATCCTTGGTGATGTGGCCAACCAGAAATGTCGGGATGTTCTGACCTTTGGCCGCGAACAGCAGCTGCGTCGCGGCCTCGCGCACCTGGCCGATACTGCCCGGCGCCGATTGAAACTTCATCGAGAACACGGTCTGCACCGAGTCGACGATGATCAGTGCCGGCTTGATCCGCGCGATCTCCTCGAGGATGCGTTCGAGGCAGGTCTCCGCCAGCAGGTAAAGCGGCGCGTTACCGACCGAGAGGCGTTCGCCTCGTGACTTGATCTGATGCTCGGATTCCTCGCCGGAGCTGTAGAGCACGGCCCCTGCTGTGCGCGCCATGTTCGCCGCGGCCTGCAACAGAAGCGTGGACTTGCCGATGCCGGGCTCGCCGCCCAGCAACACCAGCGATCCTGGCACCACTCCGCCGCCGAGCACGCGATCGAACTCGTCGATTCCGGTCGTGATTCGCGGGTAGTGTGCAAGCTCGATGTCCGCGTACAGCTGGGCGGCGCCCGCGGTGCCGGGAATCGCGTAGCGATGCGGGCCCGCCACCCCGCCCGCGGCATCGGATGCCTCGGCCCGCTCTTCGACCAGCGAGTTCCAGGCGCCGCAGTCGGCGCAGCGGCCGAGCCACTTAGGCGACTGCGCGCCGCATTTCTGGCACGCAAAGACGGTCTTCGGAGATTTGCTCATCGGGTCAACTGATCATTCGTCATTGGTGATCTACATCATTGATAGATGCGCTGAATCCGGCTGCCGATTCTGCACAGTATCTCGTAGGGGATGGTGCCGATCTGCGCGGCCATCTCGCGCACGTCGATCCGCTCGTCGCCCTGTGAGCCGATGATCACGACCTCGTCTCCCGGCGAAACGTCGAGCCCGGTGACGTCGGACACGAGCATGTCCATGTTCACCGCACCCACAATCGGCGCACGGCGGCCGCGAATCAACACGGCGCCTCGGCCGGCCAGTCGGAGGTCGAGGCCGTCAGCATAGCCGGCCGGGATGATCGCAAGTGTCCGTGGTCCCTCGGCAACGAACCTGGCGCCGTAGCCGACACCTTCTCCACTTCGCACCCCCTTCACTGCCACGATACGACTGACCAGTGACAGGGCAGGTCGCAACGTCATCGTCGAAGCGAGCGGCGGCGGGACGACGCCGTAAAGCAGGAGCCCCGGCCGGACCCGATCGAACCAGACGCGGGAATCTCGTAGAAACGCGGCGCTGTTAGCGGCGTGAACGTACGGCGCAAACGTACCCTCGGACACCGGGGATGACGACGACCCGCCGTCGGACGCCGAAGACGCGCCCTCGTCTCGTCGAAGGGCCGATCGATCTGGACGAGCGCTGCGGTGCATCTCCCCAATTTCGTTTCGCGCGCGCTCGAAGCGGACGCGCTGGTCGCCAAACAGCGATGACTCCGCGTCGTCTGCGGTGGCAAAGTGCGTGTAGACCGCGTCGAGATCCAGGTTCCGGCTGGCGAGCAGGCCGGGCAGGGTTCGTTTCAGGTTGTCGAAGCGAAACCCGAGCCGGTTCATGCCGGTGTCGATTTTGAGGTGATAACGCAGACGCTGTTTGTATTTCTCAGCTGCCGCCTGAACCGCGCGGGCCGCGCCGGGCGTCGAAATCGTCGGCGTCAGGCGGCAGTCGAACAGACCATCAAGATCACTGACGCTGAGCGCGCCAAACACCAGGATATCCGCACGCACGCCAGCGGCACGCAGCGCCGCACCTTCCTCGATATCGGCGCACGCCAGCAGATCGGCGCCGCTGTTCTCGAGCGCCTGCGCCACCTGCGCGGCGCCGTGACCGTAGGCATTCGCCTTCACGACGGCGATGAGTCCCGTCCGTCGTGTGCCAGCTTCGTGCGAAAGATGATCGATTATGGCGTGGTAGTTGGCGGCGAGGGCTGCGAGATCGACGCGCGCAACGGTTGGGCGAATCACCCGCCGATCATACTGGAGGAGCCGGCCGTCACTCGCAGCGCAGTGCTTCGATCGGATCGACGCGAGCCGCGCGTCGGGTCGGGAGCCAGCAGGCGCCGAGTGCCACCGCCGCGAACAGCGTGCCCATCACCGCGAGGGTGAGCGGATCGGTAGGGCTCACCTCGAACAGAAATGACTGCAGGACGCGCGAGAGGACGAGTGCCGCCACGATGCCCGATGCGACGCCGCCGGCAATCAGGCGGAGCGCTTCACCAAACACGAGCCGCCGGATGTCGCCTGCGGCGGCGCCGACGGCGGCGCGAATCGCGATCTCGCGTCGCCGACCTGCGACCGAGAGCGACAGCACGCCGTAGATGCCGATCAGTGTCAGCAGGCTCGCTATCGCGGCAAAGCCAACCAGGAGCCGGGTCGCGAAAATCCGCGACGCCAGCGACTCGCCGCGGATGTCATCCAGTGTGCGGACGTGCTCCACGGCGGCCGTTGGATCGACGTCGTGGATCGCGCGCTGCACCGCCGCCATCACCGATCGCGGATCGCCGGTGGTCCGGACCACGAGATCCTTCGAGAACGCGCGATTCTGCCAGAGCGACAGGTAGACCTCGGGTTCAGGTGGCCTACTCAAATCGCCGGTACGGCCGTTGGCGACGACGCCGACGATCTCGCTCCCCGGTCGCTGACGGCCGCCGAACCAGAGATGCTTTCCGACGCCGCTGGCGTTCGCGAAGTAGCGATCGACGAATGCTCGATTCACAACGGCGACCAGCGGAGCGCCCATCTCGTCTGTCGATCGGATGTCGCGTCCGTCGACAAGCGGCAGGCCGATCAACGTGAAGTAACCCTGTGTCACCGCCCGCAGCGGAACCGAGAAGCGATCGCCCGCTTTCACAGCCTCGGGTTGGCCTTCGATGTCGATCGACCCGGGCCAGCTGTTGCCGGTCAGCGGGACACCCCATGCGAACGCCGCCTGCCGCACGCCGGGGACATCGGCGACGCGCTCGAGCGCGCGCCGGTGAAAGGGAATCCAGTCGCCGCGAACGGCGGTCACTGTTGCCGTGACGATGTGGTCGGTACGGAAGCCCGACGTGACACTCGCCAGATTGGTCATCGTCCGAATCAGAAGACCGGCGCCGACGAGCAGCGCCAGGGTCAGCGCCGTCTGCCCGATGGTGACGCCGCGCAACAGCCGCTGTTCGCCGCGGCCGGCGCTGCTTCTCGAACCACCGCTCTTGAGGACGGCGATCGGCGCCAGCGACGATGCGCGCCAGGCGGGAAGCAATCCGGCGGCGAGCGCGGCGGCCATAGCCGTGGCCAGCCCGCACGCGAGCACCGGCCAGCCCGCACTGACCGCGTCCAGCCGCGGAATGGCGTGGCCACCGATAACCTTGAAGACGCGGACGATCGCGAACGCGAGCGCCACGCCGATCGCACCACCGATCAGCGCCAACAGCAGGCTTTCGCTCGCCACCTGCCGGAACAGCGCCAGTCGCCCACTGCCGAGAGCGCTGCGAACGGCGTACTCGTCCTGCCGCTGCAATCCGAATACGAGCAGTAGCGCCGCAACATTGCCACACGCGATCAGCAAAACCAGCGCTGCCGCGCCGAACAGCGGCAACAGGATGCGCCGGCCGTCCTGGTTGAATTCGTCGCTGAGTGAGGCGAGTCGCGGCGCCGCGCCATCGAGATCCCGATCGCTCTGCGCCTCCCGCGCCGCCAATGCGCTGAACTCGGTCTGCGCCTGCTCGAGCGTGACCCCCTGCCGCAGACGGACGACGACGTCCCAGACCGGCTGCTTCAGCCCTTTCGGGTTCGCCGCCGCCGGCAGCCAGTAGTCCACCGACCCGTTGATGTTGTAGTTCGGCTCTTGAGACGCCACCGGCGAGGGCAGGAAACGGACGCCGCGGGGCATCACGCCAATGATCGTCGGCGGCGTTTCGGTGCGGCTGGTTCGCAGCGGACGGCCGACGATGTTGGGGTCGCCGTTGAAGCGGCGTTGCCAGAGGTCGTAACCGATCACCGTGACCGGCGCTGGCGGGTACTGTGACTCCTGGGCCGAAAACGTACGGCCGAGCACCGGTTGCAGTCCAAGCGCACCGAAGTAATCCCCGGTGACGGCCATACCCTGGAGCGATTCGCTGCTCTCGTCGAGCACCAGAAAGTTGAAGGTCCAGCCGTAGGCAGCCAGCGACTCTATCGATCGCGACTCGGTCTGCCACTCGAGCCACTGTGCCGCCGGCCATCCCGGCGATCCTTCGTGACCGTCCGGCCTGGTTCCGTGCACCAACGCCAGCCGGCCGGGATCGCGGTACGGCGGCGGCGTCAGCAGCACACCCTCGATCAAGCTGAACACGCCGGAGGTGGCGCCGATACCGAGCGCCAGCGTCAGCACCGTGACCGCGGTGAATATCGGCTGCTTACGGAGCAGCCTGAGCGCAAAACGAAAATCCGTCAGCATCAGCTGACTGCTTCGACGGAAGGGATGGCCGAAGGGTTAGCCCGCATGCGGGGCCGCTCGCTACGCGCCGCCGGAGGCGAGGTTCTCGAAGCGAGTGAACTCGCGGATGAAGGCAAGCTTGACCACGCCGGTGGGGCCGTTGCGCTGCTTGGCAATGATCAGCTCGGCGACACCCTGCGCGTCGGTCGGCGGCTGGCTCTTGTCGGCGTACATGTCTTCGCGATAGATGAAGGCCACGACGTCGGCGTCCTGCTCGAGGGCGCCGGATTCTCTCAGGTCCGACAACTGGGGCCGGTGGTCGGACCGCGATTCGGGAGCGCGGCTCAACTGCGAGAGCAACACGACCGGGACGCGCAGTTCCTTGGCGAGGCCCTTGAGCGAGCGCGAAATCGAACCGAGTTCGAGGGTTCGGTTCTCGAACTTGCCGCGGCCCTGCATCAGCTGCACGTAGTCGATGATGACCATGTGCAGGCCGTGCTGCGACGCCAGACGCCGGCACTTCGCGCGCATTTCGAGGACGCCGATCGACGGCGTGTCGTCGATGAAGATTTTCGCCTCACTCAGCGTGCCGATCGCCTGCGCGAGTCGGCCCCAATCGCGCTCGCCGAGGAATCCGCCGCGCAGGCGGTGCGCGTCGATGCGCGCCTCGCCGGTGAGCATGCGGAGGAACAGCTGTTCCTTCGACATTTCGAGGCTGAACACGCCGACGGTCATGTCGGTCTTGGTCCCGACGTGCTGCGCCATGTTCAGCACGAGGCTGGTTTTCCCCATCGAAGGACGGGCCGCGATGATCACGAGGTCTGATGGCTGCAGGCCCGAGGTCATCTCGTCGAGATCGGTGAAGCCGGTCGGCACGCCGGTGACCAGTTCTTTGCGCGAGTGCAGCTTCTCGATGGTCTCGAGGCTGCCCTGCGCGAGATCGCGCAGCGACACGAAGCCGTCGCGCACCTTGTCGTCGGCGATCGCGAAGATGGCGCCCTCGGCTTGATCGAGGATCAGATCGGCCTCGTCCTCGCCGGCGTATGCGGTGGCGAGAATCTTGTTGGCCGAGAAAATGAGATTCCGAAGCGTCGCTTTCTCTTTGATGATGCGGGCGTAGTGCTCGACGTTGGTGGAACGCGGCACACCATCGACCAGCGCGGCGATGTAAGCAGGCCCGCCGACCTCGTCGAGGTCGCCGGACCGGCCGAGCTCTTCCTTCAGGGTGACGAGATCGATCGCGTCGTTGCGCTCCGACAGCTTGACCATCTTGTCGAAGATGCGCCGGTGCGCGTCGCGAAAGAAGTCGTTCGAGTCGAGCACTTCCGCGGCGAGGTCGAACGCGTCGTTGTGCAGCAGAATCGCACCGAGCACCGAACGCTCGGCTTCAAGATTGTGAGGAAGGGTTCGTTCCGCGACGGCTTCGGGCATGGACGGAAAGCAAGGCTGACGTGTGACGCTGAAAGTGAGAAGGTAGAACGTACGCGCTCGGATCGCAACCCCTAAAAACACGAAAACTCGGAGCCGCGTCAGCCAGCTCCGAGTTCCCGACGCTCGTCGAAGTCCTCTCCGTCTTAGCTTTTTGCTGCCTCGGCGACGACCGACACTTTGACGTTGGTCGTGACTTCCCGATGGAGTTTGAGCGGCACCTGGAACTCGCCGAGCTTCTTGATCGGCTCGACCAGATGCAGCTTGCGGCGATCGATGTCGAAGCCTTTCGCCGCCAGCGCTTCGGCGATGTCAGCACTCGTCACCGAGCCGAACAGCACGTCGTGCTCGCCGACCTTGCGGGCGATCTGAACCTCGACGCCGGCCACCCGGGCCGCCACCGCTTCGGCGCTCTTCTGCTCTTCCAGCTCTTTCGCGTCGAACTTCACCTTCTCGCGCTCGATCTGCTTCTTGTTGCCTGCGGTGACGAGCAGCGCCAGCTTGCGCGGCAGCAGGAAGTTACGGGCGTAGCCGTCCGCCACCTTGACTACTTCACCGCGGCGTCCGACATTGTCGACGTGCTCTCTCAGGATGACTTCCATGACTTGTTCCTCAGGACGTGCAACGCGTGCGTTGATCGTCGTCGTTTAATCGGTGACGTATGGAATCAGTGCGATCTGGCGCGCGCGCTTGATCGCGGTCTGCAGCTTTCGCTGATGCATCGCGCAGGTGCCCGAGATGCGACGAGGCAGAATCTTGCCGCGCTCGGGAACGAACGGACCGATGAGCTTCACGTCCTTGTAGTTGATGTCGTCAATCTTGTCGGCGCAGAACTTACAGACCTTGCGACGACGAAACAGCGTGCGGCGCTGACCCTGCTGCTTCTCCGCGCCTTTGGCGCCCGCCTTGGCGCGCCCACCGCCAGACCGTCCTTGTCCAAATGGCATCGCTCAAACCTCCATGCCGTCATAGCGGTCGTCCTCGGAGTCGTCGGGCTCGGCGGAACGGCCCTCGCCCGGCTGCCGGACCGGCGGCAGCCCGCGTTTGACGCGACGACGCTCGGAATCGGACTGGCGCTTCGTGCGCGTGCGCTCGACCACCTTCTTTTCTTCGTCCACGCGAACGACCATGTGTCGAATCACCAGATCGAGCACGCGGAGCCGGCGGTCCAGCTCCTTCATCAGATCGCCG
>DASXGC010000333.1:0-8695 GCA_036489235.1 Vicinamibacterales bacterium | reverse complement strand
AGTCCTGTCAGAAACAAAAGCACGTCACCGTGTCCGCCCCAGTCGACGTATTGCAGCTTGACGCCGTTGACCGTCGCAAAGTGGTCCGGCGGACGTGGCGCATTGACTGGTGGTTGGGGCTGCGCCACAGCGGTCGATGCGAGCAGCAAGGTAGCAAGCATCTGTGAGGCGATGGTCATGCCAGACATCCCGCACGCTCCTGCGGGCAGTGTAGCCCTTCCGCTCGGCTGATGACCACGACGGATGAAGTTGACAACAGACGTGACAACACGCGAACAGCGGGTGTCCGGTAGAACTGGCTAAAAGATTGACTATGTTTGTGCTATTGGAAAACTTGGAAGGCAGACCGACGACCCGAAACTACGTCCTGAGGCTAGCGCGTCTGCCATTCCGCCACTTCCGCAGTGGTGAAAAACTCCACAGGCCGAAACCTCAGTATACCTTATGGCGCGGGAGTTGACGCCTTCCAGCGGACAACGATCGACGCCGTGGCTGTGCTGTCGTCTTTCAGAAAGGTGGGCTGCGGATTGTTCGATCGGCGCCAGAGATAGCCGAACTTCAGCGCCAGTCGGTCGTTCATCGCCGCTTGCGCGGTGATCGCCGCTTCCATCCGATACGCCGAAGAATTGGTGAAGTCAGGGTAGTACGTGAACCGCTGCGTGGTGTCCGCCGCCGCTCCCAGTACGATCTTGCTGACCGCGCCGAGTACGCCGACCGCATCGTTGGTGGACTCGCCAATTACCGGCACTTCGTGGTTCACGCCGATGCTGGTGAGCCCGTCCAGCGTCCAGTGCGGGTCGCGCACGAGCGCCCAGTTCAGACCGCCGTCGGTGATCGAGCGGAAGGAGATGCCTGAGAGGCGGTCAGCCTCGAGACGCTCCCCGGCGGTAAGACTCAACAGCGTCGAGAGTTTGCGATCCGCCCGAAACGTTCCGAGATAGCGTTCGGCCGTGCTGACGCCGTTGTCGCTCGTGTGGATGGCGACAAAGGTCGCTTCAATCTGCCAGATCGGCCAGCGGCGATGTGCCCCCGCTTCGGCGCCGAGCGTCGATGTGTCGGTATTGCCGCTGGTGCCTACAAACGATGCACCGATCGAGGCATCCCACAACGGTGGCGGCTCCTTCGGATCCTGAGCGGCGACGGGAGCGGCGATCGCACAGACGATCAGAAAGAAGATGAGTAAATGAATGCGCGGCATTGACCCTGCGTCAAGCAACTGCCGTACCGTATAATTCGGTGCTCCGAGTGAATCGATATTTTTTGGCATCACGTCACACGCATGATAGTGCCCGTCCGTTCGTATGGCGAGCCATCTGTGAATATTTACAGAACTTGATCGCGCCCTCCCCTCTAGTCCACGCACGTGATCAATTGCCGCTCGACGGTGAAGAGATCCCGATCGGATTCGACTGCGCGCTGCGGTGCCGCCTGACGGCGGACCGGATACTGGTCGTCGCAGCGAAGGGCTAGCCGTGTTTCGCGAACAGACCGTCACCGTGGTGCTGCCCACCTACAACGAGAAGGATTCGATTCGCCGCGTCATCCAGGACTTCGAGCGGCTTGGCGTCGTCGATGAAATCCTCGTCATCAACAACAACGCTGCCGCCGGGACCTCGGAGGAGGTGAGCGGCACCAGCGCGCGCGAGATTCTGGAGCCGGTGCAGGGTTACGGACGCGCCATCAGGCGAGGATTCCAGGAAGCGACCGGGGATTTGATCGCAGTGTGTGAACCTGATGGCACCTTCGCCGCCGACGATCTGTTCAAGCTCCTCGCCTACGCCACCGATGTGGACATCGTCTACGGATCGCGTACCGTCGCGGCGTTCATCTGGGACAAAGCGAACATGGGCCGCTTTCTGAAATGGGGGAACTGGTTCGTCGCCAAGATGATGGAAGTGCTCTTCAACACCAACTATCTTTCCGACGTCGGGTGCACCTACCGGCTGATCAGGCGGCCGGCGCTCGACGCGTTGTTGCCGACATTCATCGTGGACTCGAACTACTTCGGACCCGAGATGATGCTTCGCGGATACCTTGCGCACCTGCGCTGCGTGCAGATTCCAGTGAACTACCGCGAGCGCGTTGGCACCAGCTCGGTCACCGGTGACCTGATCAAGGCGTTTCGTCTGGGAATGCAGATGATCGTTCTGATCATCGCGATGCGACTGGGGCTGAACGGACCGATCGTCCGGTTTGTGAAATGACCGGCGCCCGGCCCAGGCGCGATGCCATGCTCCTTGGAGCCCGCGCCGCCATCCATATCGTGCTCGCGAGTCAGATGCTGAACCTGAACCTCGAGGGGATTCATGGCCTCGATAGTTTCGGGCTCTGGCTGCAGCCCATGTATACGGTCACGATTCGAACGGCACTCGCCTGGTCTGCACCGGCTGCTTTGCGGTGATCGGCGCCGAACTGTATCGACTCGTCTCCGCCGATCCCATCCGGCGAGCAGCTATACTCGAAGGATCGGGAGGTTAGGCATGGCGCGGCGCGGTTTTGCAGTCCTGTTCACGTTGCTCGGCATCGCGTTCTTCGTCTCGGTGGTCGGCTTCTCGCTGCTATATCTCGTGTTCGGCCGCGAGCCGGCCGTTCCGCAGAACGCCACCCTGGTGTTGAAGATCGGCGGCGATCTCAACGAGGTCGCGCCGGCCGACGTTGTCAGCTACCTCCGCGGCGCGCGGACGCCGACGGTGCGCGCCACCGTCGACAACCTGCGCAAGGCCAAGGTCGATCCACGGGTTCGCGCCGTCCTGCTCAAGCCGACCGGCTTCGAGTCGCCGTTCTGGGGCAAGGTCCAGGAGCTTCGCGACGCGGTGCTGGACTTCAAGAAATCAGGCAAGCCGGTCTACGCCTATCTCGAGTACGGCGGCGATCGCGAATATTTCCTGGCCTCGGCGGCGGACAAAGTCTTCCTGATGCCGTCCACTCCGCTCGATCTCACCGGCGTCGCCACGTACGAGCTGTTCCTCCGCGGTACCCTCGACAAGATCGGCGCCTACGCCGACATGCACCATATCGGCGCTTACAAGACGGCTGTGAATACCTTCACAGAGAAAGGCTTCACCGCAGCGCACAAGGAGATGGACGAGTCGCTGAACCGCGATCTCTACGAGCAGATCGTGCAGGGCATCGCCGACAGCCGCAAGAAACACGAGGCGGACGTCCGCGCCTTGATCAACGATGGGCCATTCCTGCCTGAGGACGCGCTCCGTTCGGGCCTGATCGACGATGTCGCCTACGAGGACCAGGTGGACGAGAAGCTGCGCGCCGGCGAGCAACGGCAGCACCTGGACGCAGACGACTATGGACGCATCAGCCTCGGATCGCTTGGACTGAACCGTGGACCGCGCGTCGCCATCATCTATGCCGCCGGCACCATCAACAGCGGGCGCAGCGGCTACGACCCGGGCAACGGCGCCGTGGTCGGGTCGGATACGCTGATCGAGTACATCAAGCAGGCCCGTCGCGATAGTTCAGTGCGTGCGATCGTGTTGCGCGTGGACAGTCCTGGTGGATCAGCGACGGCGTCGGACGCCATCTGGCGCGAGCTGATGCTCACCAAAAACGAAAAGCCGGAGCGGCCGCTGGTAGTGTCGATGTCGGATCTCGCAGCCTCGGGCGGGTACTACATCGCCATGCCGGCCCAGGTCATCGTCGCCCAGCCGGCGACGTTGACCGGTTCGATCGGCATCTTCGGCGGCAAGTTCGTCACCGGCGGCGTCTACGAGAAGCTCGGCGCCAGAATCGATTCCACCAGCATCGGCAAGAACGCCGAGATGAATTCGCAGGCGCGAAAGTTCAACCAGAGCGAGGGCAAAAAGCTGGACGAGCAGCTGCAGGCGTTCTACGACCAGTTCGTCGAGAAAGTGGCGGACTCACGCCATAGCACGCCCGAGAAGATCGACGCGCTGGCGCAGGGACGGGTCTGGACCGGGCGGGAGGCGAAACAGAACGGCCTGGTGGACGAGTTGGGCGGCCTCGATCGCGCCGTCGCCATCGCCAAGCAGCGCGCCAAGATTGCCGCCGACAGCGACGTCGAACTGATGGTGTTCCCGCCGCGCAAGAGTTTTTACGAGCTGATGTCGGATCAGTTCGCCGGCACCAGTGAATCGACTGCGATCAGCCAGTGGATGACGGCGAACTTCTCGAAAGGAGAGCTGGAGGCGCTCCGCGTCGTGCGCGGCCCGTTTGCGATGTTCCGCCGCGGCGAGATCCTGGCGCTGATGCCGTTTACGTTCCTGAGGTAAAAACTGAGTCTCGCGTCACGGCTGAGGGCTGATGGCTGGAAGAGCCAGAGACCATAGCCATTAGCAATCAGCCATTAGCCGTGACGAGCGGCGCGTTCTAGCCGATGGCGCGCTGCAGCGATTCCCGATTCACTTCGATCTTCATCTTCTGCTTCGCCTTGACCATGTAGGCGGAGAAGAATCGATTCCGACGGTCGGTCAACAGCTCTTCGCGGAAGTGGTCCTTCGATGACGTCCATTCCTCGGGCGTCACTTCTTTCTTCTCCAGCACCTTGATCACGGCGGTGCCGTTGTCGGTCGCGATCGGATCGCTGACCGCGCCCAACGGGAGCTTGAACGCTGCATCCTCGACCGCCGGCGCGGCGCCCAGGTCAGGAATCGGGGTGTCGCGTGCGATCAGATCGGTGGTCTTGGCATCGAGGCCGGCCGCTTTGGCCGCCTTTTCGAAATCAGGGGCGCTACGCAGCTTCGCGGCGACGTCCGCCGCCTTCTGGCGGCTGGCGTCGCGCGCCTTCTGCTTGATCACCTCGTCGTGTACGCGTTCCTTCACTTCCTCGATCTTCGGCACGTACGGATCCTGCTTCGCGACCAGCGTCTCGAACACAAAGCCGCGCGACGCCCGCAGCGGACCGGCGACATCTCCCTGCTGCATCTCGAACGCGCGGTTGGCCGCTTCCGGCGACGGTCCGAGGCCAAGGATCGGCTCGTCGCGCGCGAAGAAGCCGGACTCGAGCACCGGGAGACCGTGCGCCTTGGCAACCTTCTCGAGCTCGGCCTGCTTGGCGACGGCGTCCAGCTTCCCGCCGAGACCGACCTCGCCGATGGCCGACTTCAACTGCTTCTCGAGCTCCTGCGACAGGTCGGCTGCCTGTGCCTGCGCGCGCTCGTAGGCGAGCTGGTCGGTGATCTGCTGCCGCACCTCCGCGAGCGAACGGGTGGTCGCGTTCTTTTTGTCGACCAGCTTGATGATGTGGTAGCCGTACTGAGTCTTCACGAGATCGCTGATCTGGCCCGGCTCCATCGCGAACACGGCAGTGTCGAATTCGGGCACCATGCGACCGCGTCCGAAGTAATCGAGGTCGCCGCCGTTTTTTGCGCTGGCGTCGTCTTCGGAATTTTTCTTGGCGAGATCGGCGAAGTCGGCGCCGCCACGAGCCTGTTTCAGCAGAGCCTCGGCCTTGGCTTTGACCGCCGCATCGTCTTTACCTTCGGTCTTGAGCAGGATGTGGCTGGCGCGCACCTGTTCGGGCGTGGTGTACTGATCGATGCCGTTGTTGTAGGCGCGCTCGACGTCCGCCGGCGGCACCACGACCTTGGCGCGCAACGCGTCGACGTCGATGAGCAGATAGCGAATCTTGCGTTTTTCCGGGATCTTGAAGTCGTTCTTGTGGCTGTCGAAATAGCTGACGACTTCGGCGTCGCTGGCGCTGACCTGGGTCCGGAAGGTGTCAGCGAGGAAGCTGACCACCGCGAGTTTCACCTTGTCATTGCGGCGGCGGTACTCCTGCTCGAGATCCTTGTCGGCGACCGTCATCCAGTCGGTCAGCGAACCGCGCAGCTTTTCGACCACCAGCTGGTTGCGGACGTTTTCCTCGAACTCCGACGGCAGCATCGGTGGCCGCTGCGCGCGCAGCAGCTGTTGATACCGCGCATCACCGATGAACGCGCCGTTCTCCTGGAACGCCGGCGTCGCGAAGATGCGCTGACGGACTTCCTCGTCGCTGACCGAGATCCCGACCCGGTTGGCTTCCGCCAGGGCCGCTTGCTCGTCGACCATCTGCTGCAGGATCTGATTCTCGACGCCGAGCTGCTTGAGCAGCTGATCGCTCATGCTCGCGCCGTAGGCGGAGCGATACGCCTGCACCTGCGCCTGGTAAGTCCGGCGGAACTCGCCCGAGGTGATCTCGTGGCCCTCGACCTTTGCCACGGTGTCGCCGGCGGCCGCGTCGGCCCCGGTGCCGCGGAGGAAGTCCGGGATATAAAACAGCACAAACGCGACGCACACCAGACCAAGACTCCACTTGAGCCAGTCGCGGTGCCGGCGCATCCTATCTAACATCGTCATAAAACACCTGAATTGAGCGCGCGCAGCCGTGGTCCGGCAGCGTGGGTCAAACCATCATCGTATGCCATGAACTTACGGCGTGGCAAGCAGTTACGGCGCCCCGTGTGCTATATTTACAGACTACAGAACCACTTAGCGGATGTCACCAGCCACTCGACCCACCCGGATGCCGGTCGCACTGTATCGAGCGGCCGGTCCTGCCGGAAAAAACCGATCGAGGCTCCGCTCCGCGAGCCGCGCGTCACGCACCGCACCGCGACCCGACTTCTCGGCCCGGCTTCGAGGCGTCCAGGGCGAATTGCGCCGCCGTCTCGAGCGGCGCGACACGCTCCTCGATCTGATGCGCGCGGTCAATGCCACACTCGATCCCGCCAAGATCGCGGAGGCGCTCGTCGAACGCGCCTCGTCCTGGCTGCCGGCGCCGTGCTGGGCGGTGGTGGTGCTCGATCAATCAGGTCACCTCTCGGTGCTCGGCGAACGGGGTGTCGTCTCGGCGATGGCTGCCGCGCCGGAGACGATCGCCACCTGGGTCATGAATCGCGGGCAGGAGTTTGCGTCGGCGGACTTGCGCCGCGACACGCGCGTGACCCACGCCGAGGTCGGCGCCATGCTGGCGTTGCCGCTGGTTTGCCGCAGCCGGCGCGTTGGCGCGCTGGTGGCCTTCGATGCGACGCCGGCGACGCGGGCACCGCAGCTGACCGCGAGCATGTTGCGCGCGGTCCGGGTTTTGCTCGAACCCGCTGCGATCGCGCTCGACAACGCCCTGCGCGTGAAGCACACCGAAGCGTTGTCGGTCACCGACGACCTGACGCAGCTGTACAACTCGCGGTATCTGAATCAGGCGCTGCGACGCGAAACCAAGCGGGCGTCGCGCAGCGCCCGGCCGCTGTCGCTGCTGTTCGTCGATCTCGACGGGTTCAAGTCGGTGAACGACCGGCACGGCCATCTATGCGGCAGCCGTGCGCTGGTCGAAGCGGCGGCGGTGATTCGACGCAGCGCTCGAGAAACCGACATGGTGTCGCGGTTCGGTGGCGACGAGTTCGCCCTGGTCCTGCCCGACACCGGCGGCGAGGGCGCGTTTGCCGTGGGCGAACGTATCCGCGAGAAGATCGCGGCCCACAAATTTCTGGCTGGCGAGGGCCTCGACATTCACCTCACCGTTTCGGTGGGGGTCGCGACCCTGCCGGACGTGGCGTCCTCCTCGGAAGAGCTGGTCCAGGCCGCCGACAAAGCGATGTACCAGGTCAAAGATTCCGGCAAGAACGGTATTCAGGCCGCGGTCGTTCCAGCCGATAACTGACCGTCAGACCATTCTGATCGGGATTTCACACGGTTGCACGCGTTGCCCGTGGAAGGAGTCTTCTTGAGTCTTCGTTCGATGCTTTCGTTGTTTTCGAGTGACCTGGCGATCGACCTCGGTACCGCCAACACCTGCGTGTATGCCCGCGGCAAGGGGATCGTCGTCAACGAACCCTCGATCGTCGCCATCAACAAGGTGACCGGGCGGGTCGAGGCGGTCGGCAAGGACGCCAAGGACATGCTCGGCCGCACGCCGGGAAACATTGTCGCCATCAAGCCGATGAAGGACGGCGTCATCGCTGACTTCGAAGTCACCGAGAAGATGCTGACCTACTTCATCAAGAAGGCGCACAGCCGCAACGTGATGGTGCGACCGCGCATCGTCATCGGCGTCCCGTCCGAGATTACCCAGGTCGAAAAGCGCGCCGTGAAGGACAGCGCCTACCGCGCCAAAGCCAGCGAGGTCCATCTCGTCGAGGAGGCGATGGCTGCGGCGATCGGCGCGGGCATGCCGATCACCGAGCCGTCCGGCAACATGATCGTGGACATCGGCGGCGGCACCACCGACATCGCGGTCATCTCGCTCGCCGGCATCGTCTACAGCAAGGCGGTCCGGGTCGCCGGTAACGAGATGGATGAAGCGATCATCCAGTACGTCAAGAAACAGTACAACCTGCTGATCGGCGAACGGACTGCGGAGGCGATCAAAATCGAGGTCGGTTCCGCCTTCCCGCTCGAGGAGCGGTTGACGATGGAAATCAAGGGACGGCACCTGATCGAAGGCGTCCCCAAGACCATCACCATCACCGACGAGGAAATACGGGAGGCGCTGGCCGAGACGGTCAATGTCATCGTCGACGCCGTGCGGGTGGCGCTCGAACGCACGCCACCCGAACTCTCCGCCGACATCGTCGATCGCGGCATCGTCCTGACCGGCGGCGGGTCGATGCTGAAGAACCTCGACAAGCGCCTGCGCGAAGAAACCGGTCTGCCGCTGGCAATGGCGGAAGATCCGCTGTCGTCGGTCGTGCTCGGCGCCGGCAAGATGCTGTCGGACTTCAACCTGCTTCGAAAGATTTCGATC
>DASXGC010000303.1:0-16555 GCA_036489235.1 Vicinamibacterales bacterium | reverse complement strand
GTCGGCGGAGGCAGTGACGAGGTCGATTGCTTCGTCGGCCAGACGTTTCTGGTGACCGTGCACTGGAGCGCATCGACGGCAATCGCGGAACTGGCAGACAATGCCCGCCACAACGCGCAGTGGATGTCCGAGGGGTCGGTCGGCCTGTTCCATCGTGTGACCGACGCGGTGAGCGACGGTTTTCGGCCACGCCTCCAGGAGTTGAGCGGGCGCGTCGATCAGCTGGAAGCGGCGCTGTTCGACAAGCCTTCGCCGGCACTGGTGCGAAATCTGCTGTCGATTCGGGCCGAGACCTTCGCGCTCGGCGCCACCTGCCGGGCGCAACGCGGCGCGGTCGACCGGATGGCCCGCCGCGAGTTCGTGGACATCAGCAGCGAAATGGCCTGGCGCTTCCGCGACGTGGACGACCATCTGGTGCGGACGGCCGACGAGGTCTCGGCGCTCCAGGATCGTCTGGCGGGTCTGTTGACCGCCTCGTCCGGCCTGGCCGCTGGCCGGCGCTGGCTCTGATCGCCTCAACGCCATGGGCAAGATCAACCGCCTTCCCCTCGACCTCGCCAACCAGATCGCCGCCGGAGAAGTGGTCGAGCGTCCCGCGTCGATCGTCAAGGAACTGGTCGAAAACGCGATCGACGCCGGCGCCCGGCGACTGACCATCCATGTCGAGATGGGCGGTAAGCAGCAGGTTCGCGTCGAGGACGACGGCGAAGGCATGGACCCTGACGATGCGAGGCTGGCGATCGAGCGGCACGCCACCAGCAAGATCAGACGGTCTGACGATCTCGCGTCCATCGCGACGCTCGGCTTCCGGGGAGAGGCGCTGCCGTCGATCGCTTCGGTGTCGCACTTCGTGCTGCGCACGCGGGCGAAGGGGCAGCAGAGCGGCACCGAGATTCGCGTCAACGGCGGCACCGTCGCGTCGGTGACGGAGGTCGGCGCCGCCGTCGGGACGATCGTCGAGGTCAACGATGTTTTCTACAATTTGCCTGCGCGCCGCAAGTTCCTGAAGTCGGACGGCGCCGAGTCCGCGCAGGTTTCGCGCATCGTCACGCAGCTGGCGCTGGCGAACCCCGAGATTGGGTTCACGCTGACGAGCGCCAACCGCACCGTGCTGCAGGCACCGCCGGCGGTGTCGCTCCGCGACCGCCTGTATCAGGTCTACGGCGAGCGCAGCGACTTGATGGAAGTGCGGAAGGAGGCGGGCGGCATCAGGCTGACCGGCTTCATCGCGGCGCTGGCAGAGCAGGGGCCGACGCGCGGTCCACAAAACGTCTTCATCAATCGTCGCATCGTCAAAGACAAGACCATCGCGCACGCAATCATCGACTCCTACAGCCAGGCGACGATCAAGGAGCGCAGTCCTGAGGTGCACCTGTTCCTCGAGATGGCGCCTGACGCGCTCGATGTGAATGTACACCCGACCAAGGCGGAGGTTCGCTTTCGCGATCAGTCGCTCGTGCACCAGGTCGTGCGGCGGGCGCTGATGGACGCGCTCGGCCACAGCGGTGCGCCGCAGTTGCAGTTGCGTCCGGAGCACATCGCCGTGTCGGCGCCGGTCAACGCGTCGCTGCCGGGTGTCCTGTCGGGTGGGGTGTACCCGAATCGATGGATACCGAACGAGAGCCGGCCGATCCCGGTATCAGGCGGAGTGGAGACCGGGGATTCGGTCCGGCTAAAGCCGGACACTACGTTGGCGGAGGTGGCCGGGCACCTCGCACCGTCGCACCTCGCACCGTCGCACGATCCCGCGCCGCAACCGATCGAAATTAAACCAATGATTCCGTTGGGGCAGTTTCGCGACACGTTCATCATCGCGGTGGACGATGAGGGGATTGCGATCATCGATCAGCATGTCGCGCACGAGCGGGTGCTGTTCGAGCGGGTCATGGAGCGGCTCACCAGTGGCGGCCTCGAATCGCAGCGGCTGCTCATCCCGATGGTCCTGGAACTTTCGTCATCGGCCCAACAGGTCCTCGTGAACCGTCAGAGTGAACTGCAGCGGCTCGGCTTCGAAATCGAGCCGTTCGGGAGCGCCACGATTGCGGTGGCCGCGGTGCCGGCGCTGCTCGGAGCGGCCGACAGTTCGAAGACGCTGCTGGCGCTGGCCGAGGATCTGGAGGGGCTCGATCGCGGCGCCCAGGTTCAGGAGGCGCTCCAGCGGATCGCGGCGCTGACCGCCTGCCATGCCGCGGTAAAGGCCAACTATCCCCTCACCTACGAGAAGATGGCGCACATTCTCGAGGAGCTGAGGGCGACGGCGTATTCCACGATCTGCCCGCACGGCCGCCCAGTGATGCTGCGGCTCACGCGCCGTGAGGTCGAGAAGAACTTCGATCGCATATGAAGCTGACGCTCTTCTACATCGGCCGCCTGGCGATGCTGCTCGGGATGTTCGAATTGCTGGTGGACGTGCTGACCGCCGGCCCGATGGGTCCCGATCCGAAGCTGTTCGGCATCGGCATCGCGATTTTCGTGGCCGGGTGGGGCTTGACCCGCGTGACGCGATAGCCGGCCGCGAACTGTCGGCGGCTGGACGTGAGGGCGATCGTTGGCCGCCGGCGGCGGCTGCAGCCGCGCCGGCGGTTCACGATCGTTCAGGCGAAACTGGCCAGGCCTTCCGCCTCGGTATCGTGGCACTCGAACACCGTCAGCAGTTTGGTGATCGAGAGCAGATCCTTGATTCGCTTGGTGACTGCGACCAGCTTCAACGTGCCGCCGTTCTTGGTCACGGTCGTATAGCACTGGACGATCTCGCCGAGGCCCGCGCTGTCCACGTACGACACGTCGCCGAGGTTCAGCAGCACCTTCTTGTTCCCCTGGTGGATGATGCTGCGCATCTTGTCCCGCAGCACCACGTCACCGCCGTCGCCCAGCGTAATCTTCCCTGACACGTCCACGATTGTCACATCACCGACCGTTCGATCCGAGATCTCCATGCGGCCTCCGCGCGGAAAGTATAATCCGGCATGGTTAGACACCGGCCAAGAGCTTTTGTCTGGGCTTGTCTTTTGGCGGGCGTGGCCGCGTGCGGTCGCTGTCCCGGGCAGCCGCCGCCGGCCACGTCCGCGCCGGTCCCGGAGCCCGTTGACACCCGCGTCCTGGCCCTCGCCGACGCCTATCTGGACGGCTACTTCCAGCGCAATCCGGATCAGATCACCCTCTATGGCATCCCGGGACGGCCGCAGGACAAGCTGCCCGACAATTCGCTGGAGGCCCTGAATGCCTGGCAGGCCAAGGAAGACGGCTGGCTCGCTCAAGCGCGGGCGATCGACCCGGCCGGGATCACCGCCGAACCGCTGCGTGCGACCTACGCGATCGTCAGAGAGCAGCTCGAAAGCTCGATCGGCGTCCGGGTTTGCCGGAACGAGCTCTGGATGGTCAGCCAGTTCGTCAACGGCTGGCAGGTCCAGGATGGCTACACCATCACGATTCAGCCGGTCGGTACCGATGCGGCTCGCCGGGAGGCGCTGGCGCGGTGGAGCCTGCTGCCTCGCTACATTGACACGGAAATCTCCAACCTCCGAGCGGGCCTCAAGGCCGGCTATTCGGCGCCAAAGGGCAACGTGCGCCTGGTCATCGATCAGATGGACACGCTGATCAAGACTCCGCTGGGCGAATCGCCGTTCGATTCGCCGTCGGTCCGAGACAAGACCCCGGAGTTCCAGCAGCACTTCGACCTGCTGGTCCGCGAGCAGATCGTGCCGGCGTTCGTGCGCTATCGCGACTTCCTGACGCAGGAATACCTGCCGGCGGCGCGCGAGGCGATCGCCGTCTCCGCGAACCCGGATGGAGCGGCGTGTTACGACGCCTCGGTTCGCTATCACAGTTCGCTGCCGGTGCCGGCGCGGGAAGTGCACGCGACCGGGCTGGCCTTGATTGACCAGCTCGACGCCGAAATGAAGGCCATCGGCGAGCGGTCGTTCCAGACCGGCAACGTCCCGAAGCTGCTGTTGCGCGCGCGCACCGACCGGAAATATCTGTTCAAGAGCCGCGAGGACCTGATCGGCTACTCGCAGGCCGCGCTTGCGCGGGCGAAAGGCAAGATGCACGACTGGTTCGGCCTGCTTCCCAAGGCCGACGTCGTCATCCAGCCATACCCGAAGTTCAGGGAGAAGAACGGCCCCAACGAGTACAACCCGCCGGCCGAGGACGGCAGCCGTCCGGCGGTGTTCTTCATCAACGCGTATCAGGCCGAAAAACACAGCCGCGTCGAATCGGAATCGACGGCGTTTCACGAGACCATCCCCGGTCACCATCTGCAGGGCGCGATCGCGCTCGAGCGGAAGGAGATTCACCCGATCGGACGCTACCTGGGCAGCTCCGGATACACCGAAGGATGGGCGCTCTACACCGAACGGCTGGCTGACGAGATGCACCTGTTCTCGAGCGACCTCGATCGCCTCGGCATGCTTTCCAGCCAGGCGCTTCGGGCCGCGCGTCTGGTCGTGGATTCCGGCATCCACACGCTCGGCTGGACCCGTCAGCAATCGATCGACTACATGCTCGCGCACACCGCCGAGGACAAAGACGATGTCGCGTCGGAGGTCGATCGTTACATCATCTATCCCGGTCAGGCGACCGCCTACATGCTGGGCAAACTCGAAATCAGCAAGGCGCGCGAGGAGGCACAGCGAGTGATGGGCCAGAAATTCGACATCAAGAGCTTTCACGATCGGGTGCTGGAGGACGGCGCGGTGCCGGTCAGTTTCCTGCACGCCAAGATCAGCGCATGGGCGGCACGCTGATGCGACGACTGGCCCTGGCCGCACTGATCGCGGCGACCGCCGCGGTCTGTCCGATTGCGATCGACGCGTCGCGCCAGCCTCCAGCGCCCCGGTCCGGCCAGGTCTTCGAGGTCAGCGAGAAGTCGATTGCCGAACTGCAGTCGGCGCTCACTTCCGGAGCGGTCACGTCGCGGGATCTCGTGCTCGCGTACATGACGCGCATCCGCGACTACGACCTGGCAGGCCCGCGGCTCAACTCGATGATTGCGATGAACCAGAAGGCGCTGGAAGTGGCCGATGCGCTCGATCGCGAACGTGCGGCGCGCGGGCCGAGAGGACCGCTCCACGGCATTCCGATCGTGATCAAGGACAATTTCGAGACGGTTGACATGCCGACCACAGCCGGCACGCTGGCGCTCACCGGCTTCATGACCGGCCGCGACGCCTTCCAGGTGACGCGGTTGCGCGACGCAGGCGCGATCATCATCGGCAAGACCAACCTGCACGAGCTCGCCTCCGGCATCACGACGATCAGTTCCTTTGGCGGACAGACGCGAAACCCATACGTGCCGTCCCGTAACCCGGGCGGATCGAGCGGCGGGACCGGAGCAGCCGTGGCCGCCAGCTTCGCCGCGGCGGGCATGGGCAGCGATACCTGCGGCTCGATCCGGATTCCGTCCGCAAACAACAACCTGTTCGGACTCCGCGGGACCGCCGGCCTTTCGAGCCGTACCGGCATCGTGCCGCTCTCGCACACCCAGGACATCGGCGGTCCGTTGGCTCGCACCGTCACCGATCTCGCCGTGATGCTCGACGCCACCGTGGGCGCCGATCCCGATGACGAAGTCACAAAGGTAAGCGTCGGACACATTCCAGCCAGCTACCGCGCTCTGCTCAATCCCGACGGACTGAAAGGCGTGAGGATCGGTGCGGTCAAGGAGATGTTCGGTGTGTTACCGGACGATGAGGAGGTGACGGCGATCGATCGGCGGGCGCTCGAGGCGATGGCCAAAGCCGGCGCCGAGATTGTCGATGTCGCAATCCACGGCGTCGATGATCAAATGCGCCTGTCGAGCGTGATCGACGCGGAGTTCAAGTTCGATTTGATGCAGTACCTGTCGCGCTGGCCCGGCGCTCCGGTGCACTCACTCCACGAGATTCTCGAGCGCGGCGACTACGCAGCGGCCCTCGATGCCAACTTCAAAAGAAGGGACGCGCGGACGTCGCCTGATACCCCGGATGTCGTCCAGGCGCGCGCCAAGCGCACGGAGTTGTCGACGCTCGTCGCAGCCCTGATGCGCGAGCAGAAGCTGGATGTGCTGGCTTATCCGACGCTGCGCCGCAAGGCAGCGTTGATTGGCGAGCCGCAGCGCGGTGCCGAAAACTGCCAGCTCAGTGCGAGTACTGGATTGCCGGCGATCAGCATGCCGGCCGGGTTCACCGATGACGGTGTGCCGGTCGGCGTCGAACTGCTGGGCGTTGCCTGGAGCGAGGCGCGGCTGCTGTCCCTGGCATTTGCGTATGAGCAGACCGTACATCCACGCCAGACGCCGCCATCGACGCCGCCGCTGACAGCCGGACGTCCGCCAGCCGCGACCAGCTTCGTCGTCAACCTCGGCGGCGCCCACGTGACCTTCACGTTCGATCCATCGCAGAGTTCGCTGGCGTGGGACGCCGTGTCTACCAAGCCGCTGGTGGCGTCGCTTCATCGCGGACCCAAAGGCCCGGTGCTGGCGACCCTGATGACGAACAAGGCCAGCGAATCAGGCGGAACGGTGGTGCTGCAGCCGTCGGATCGCGCCGCGCTTGGGCGTGGCGGTCTCATACTGACAGTCCGCACGATGGAGGCGCCTGAAGCGGTTCAACACGCGCCGTTGAAAATGGGTGTTCCGTAAGGCCCAGCCTGGGCTGCGTCGTCAGTCGCCGCCAGAACCTTTGAACTGATCCTCCTCGTCCGCGAACAGCACGTTGAAGCTGGTGAGCGTACCGTAGCAACCGCTGATGTAACCCTGTAAACGGACTTTGGCTTCGTCGGTCAGTTCGGCGCTGTTCACCTGCTGCTCAAGCGTGCGCAGGCGATTGCGCAGCATGACGACTTTGTGGAAGAACGTCTCGATCGGCCAGCTCTTTTCCTGCAGACCGGCGGTGCCCGGTCGAAGGACGAAGGTGCCGCCGCGCCATTTCTCGGCCGGCGCCACCGGCGTGATCCCGGTCTCCTCGCGGATGATCCGCCGCAGCAGCAATTCAAGATCGGCGTCGCGATCGATCGTCATCGGTGATCCTGTCCTTTCGCGCTCGGAGACGATGGGGAATGGCTCTCTGGTCGAGGCCGGACGGTCTTGCGGGCCTGAATGGGAGCTGGGTCTTTCGGGCCCGCCAACGCCGCCGCGTTGGGCGGACGCGTTCGAATGTGGGGCGGCCCTTTCAGGTCCGCCAAGCCCGATGCGCGCGCCGCCGCGGTAGTTGTGTTCGCTGTGACAGTAGCCGCAATCCACCCGAATCGGCCTGCCGTCCGCGTCAGCGGCGACCACCGTGTGCATGCGATCGGTCTTGCAGGCCCGGCAGAAGTCCTCGACTGATTCGCCGGCTCGATAGCGTCTGGCTGAAGCGTCCATCGTGGGTGTTATGATCGCAGACCCGGGGGAGAGGCACAAATGAACGCAGACGACGCCATTCTCTTCAGCGGCGGCGCGGGTGGGGCCGAAGCCGCATTTGGTGCATGCGCGGAGCAGCACGGTGTCGAGGAGGTGAATTTCACCTTCGAGGGCCACAAGATCGCGCGCCACCGCGGCGTCCGCGTCCTGAACCACGAGGAACTCCAGTCCGGCGACGTGAGCCTCGAGTACGTCGCCCGTCTGATGGGTCGCCGTTACGCCGACGCGCCGACCATCCGAAAAGTGCTGCAGACGTTGTGGTACCAGGTCAACAACGGCCAGGAAATCTACGTCGTCGGCGTGATTCTGGCGGACGGCACCGTGCGCGGCGGCACCGGCTGGGGCGCCGAGTTCGCCAAGTTGTGCAACAAGCCGTTGCACGTCTTCGACCAGGAGAAAGACCGCTGGTTCACGTGGGCCGGACTGGAATGGCAGGCCCGCAGCGCGTCGGACGGTCCGGTGATCACGCACCCACACATCACCGGCACCGGGACTCGAAAGCTGCTCGAGAACGGTCAGCGGGCGATTGACGATCTGTTCAACCGTTCGTTCGGATCGAGTGCGCTAGGTGGATGAACGCCGTTTTCGTTTGATCTCTTCCCAGCCGTCGAGCCGCCGTTTGATTTCCTTTTCGAAGCCGCGTTCCTTCGGCTCGTAGTATTTGCGCCCCTCGAGCGCCGGCGGCAGGCACGACATGTCGGCGACGGCGTCTGCTTCGCTGTGCGCGTACTTGTATCCCTTGCCGTACTCGAGATCCTTCATCAATCTGGTCGGCGCATTCCGCAGGTGCAGCGGCACCGGTTCGGCGACGTCGCGGTGCGCGTCCTCGGCGGCGCGGCTGTAGGCTTCGTAGATGGCGTTGCTCTTGGGAGCGGTCGCGAGGTAGATGGCCGCCTGCGCCAGCGCGGTGTTGCCTTCGGGCATCCCCATGAAATGGACCGCGTCCTTGGCTGCGACAGCAACGATGAGCGCCTGTGGATCCGCATTGCCGATGTCTTCCGATGCGAACCTGACGAGGCGTCGCGCGATGTAAAGCGGATCCTCGCCGGCCTCCACCATTCGCGCCAGCCAGTACACCGACGCGTCGGGATCGCTGTTGCGCATCGATTTGTGCAGCGCCGAAATGATGTTGTAGTGCTCCTCGCCCGACTTGTCGTAGAGCAGCGCGCGCTTCTGAATCGTCTGCTCGACCCGGCCGATGTCCACGTGACGGCGAAGGTCTATGGACGGCGCGGCCGCGAGGCTCAGCTCGAGCAGGTTCAGTGCCGATCGCGCGTCGCCATTCGAATACAGCGCGATCGCGTTCAAGGCATCGTCATCGATCGAGACCGGCTCGTTGCCGAGTCCTCGTTCGGTGTCGATCAGCGCCCGGCGCAGGATGGCGGCGACCTCTTCGACGGTGAGGCCGTGCAGGACGAACACCTTCGAGCGCGACAACAATGCCGCGTTCACCTCAAAGGACGGATTCTCTGTCGTCGCGCCAATCAGCACGATGTCGCCGGCTTCGACGCGCGGCAGGAAGGCATCCTGCTGAGCCTTGTTGAAGCGGTGGATCTCGTCGATGAACACGATGGTGCGGCGGCCGCTACTACGGCGGAGGCGCTCGGCTTCCGCCATGACCTCGCGGATCTCCTTGATGCCGGCGAGGACGGCGCTGAACGACACGAAGCGCGCTTTGGTCGAGTCCGCGATGATGCGTGCGAGCGTAGTTTTGCCGGTACCGGGCGGTCCCCACAGGATGATCGACTGGAGCAGGTCGCGCTCGATCGCTTCGCGCAACGGCTTGCCCGGCGCGAGCAGATCCTGCTGACCGACGAACTCGTCGAAGGTCCGCGGGCGCATGCGTTCGGCCAGCGGCGCCCGAGCAACACTCTTCGGCGACTCCTCTTCCGGAAACAAGGGATGCATTATTTGTTTTGCCGCCGCGCTTCATAGATCAGCAGCGCAGCGGTGACAGCAGCGTTCAACGACTCGACCGGCGCCGCCATCGGAATCGTGACACGTTCGTGCGCCGCCTCGATCAGCGCCTCGTCCAGTCCGCGGCCTTCACCACCGATGAGAAGCGCGACGTCTCCCGACAGGTCCGCCTCCGCCGGCGATGTTCCGCCGCGCGGCACTGTCGCGACGATGCGAAATCCACGGCGGCGGGCGTTGGCGATCGTGGCCTCGACATCTGCGGCGAAGGCAATTGGGAGTCGCAGCGCGCTGCCCATCGAGCCGCGCAAGGCTTTCCAGCCAAGCGGATCAGCCGTGCCGGCGGCAGCGACGAGGCCGGAGGCGCTGCCAGCCTCGGCGACTCGAACGATGGCGCCGACGTTGCCGGGATCCTGGACGCCTACTGCGATCACGACCAGACCACCGGCGTAGACGCGATCGCCAGCCGGCCTGGGACGTTCCGCGAGTGCGACGATGCCGCTCGGCGTCCGTACCGGACTGAGCGCGGCCATCACTACGGATGAGACGGTCGTGATCTCGATCCCGGCTCGCGTCAGATCGGAAAAGAGCGGCGACAAGTCAGCTCGCTCGACCGCTGCCGGGGTGACCGCCACGGTCGTCAACGTGACCTTGCTCGCAAACGCGTCGGCGACGAGGTGCGCTCCGTCGAGCAGCAGCGGACTGTCAGCGCCGCCGCGCGCCGCCTCGCGAAACCGTGCGACCAGTGGATTTTGACGGCTCGTAATGGTCACGCGGAAGGATAGCACTGTGGTACGATTGCGCCGATCCTGGGTTGGAGTTCATGAAAGAGCGGCTGATAAAAAAATTCGAAGACGAACTCGCGACGCTGAACCACGAGCTGAAGCTCGAGCTGCCGAAAGAAATCAAGCGTGCTCGCGAGCTCGGGGATCTGCGCGAGAACGCCGAGTACCAGGCGGCGAAGGAACGGCAGCGGCTGGTCGAGTCGCGCATCAGCATGCTGCAGAAGCGTGTTGCCGAAATCGCCCTGATCAACGTCGATCGCATTCCCAAGGATCGCTCGGGCTTCGGCTCGACGCTGCATGTGGTCGAGAACAACGGCCACAAGCTGGTGTTCCAGCTGGTGATGCCGGAAGATGCGGACGCTGACAAGGGCCTGATCTCGACGACATCGCCGATCGGCCGCGCCTTGATCAACAAGGAACCCGGCGACTCGGTAGTGGTGACGACACCGGGCGGGCAGCGCGAGTTCGAAATCGTGAGTCTCTCGACGATTCACGACGAAACCGCCTGATGACGGATCGCTTCGGCGACACCCCGGCGCCACCGCCTCCCGCCGCAGAGTCTTATTCTCCCCAACGCCGAACCGCGCTCGCCTTTACCGGCACCGGCACAGCCGGTGCCTACCACGCCGGCGTGCTGCGGGCACTCCACGAAGCCGGGGTCAAGATCGACATCGTCGCCGGACGCGGCGTCGGCGTCGTCGCCGCACTGTTCGCTGCGGTCGATGGCTCACAGCGCCTGTGGGACGACAAGGGTTTCTGGCTGCGCCCGTCCGTGCGAAGCCTCTACGGCTGGCGTACGGTGCCGAGAGTCGTCGCCTGGACGCTCGGCCTGGCGCTCGCCATCGTCGTGCTGCCGATCGTGGCGGTCGCGGTCGGATCGATCGTGTTCCCGATCGATTTCGTGCTGAAGATGATCGGCCTGGGCGGCGCCGGTGGTTTGGTCAGCGACTACCTGCAACTGGCGGAGCGGGCGTTCGCGCCGGAGGCGCTGCCGACGTGGTTGCCGCGCCTGGCCGTGCTGGTGCTGGGCGCCGCCGGTGCCGCAGCCCTTGCGGATGGCTGGATGCATGGCGATCGCAGCGGGCGGGGCGCGTTCTGGTGGCTCATGGTCCGCTCGCCGTTGTCGGCCCGCGCGGCGATCGATCACTGCTGGCAGGTGATGTGGGATCTGGTGCGCGGCGCCGCCAACGTCAGGATGCCCACGCCCGCGGAACTGGGCCGGCGATACACGGAGCTACTGGCCGATAACGTCGGGCAGCCGGGATTCCGCGAACTGCTGCTATCCGTCCATGACATCGACGCACACCGGGACCTCACGTTCGCGCTGGTCGGCGAAGGACGCCGCCGGCGCCTGTTCCGGCGCCCGACATCCGAAGCCGCAGAGAGCCGCCGCGCCGAGGTGTTCGACCTCGCTGGCCTGGCACGCGACCACCTGTGTGACGCCATCGCTGGCGCGTTGAGTATTCCGCTGGCCACCGAATGGCACGACATCACGTTCGCCGCGGATGGCTACTGGCGCGGCGAGACGCATCGCCTGAGCGACCGGCCCGCCGGCCTGATCCGGCTGGTTGACGAGTTGATCGACCTCGATGTCGAACAGATTCTGCTGGTCTCCGGATCGGCCGAGGCGCCCGGACCGCACACCCTCGCCAATCGGCGCCGCGACGGCCGCGGACGCCTGGGCGAGTACGTCCAGTCGTCGGAGTGCGCGATTGTCCGCGACGCGACGACCACCACGGGTGGCGTGCGCATCTTCACGATTCGTCCGTCGCACAACCCGATTGGTCCGTTCGACTTCGCCGGCGGCTACGACGACCGATCGCATCGGCGCCAGGGACTCGGCGAACTGATGGGCCGCGGCTACGAGGACGCCTATCATCAGTTCATCGAGCCGGTGGTCGGCGCGAGCGGCGAACGCATGGAACAAGGAGTGTCATGAAGGGGCCGTCCACGGAATTGATTCACGCCGGTGCCGTCGATCGCGAATCGGCGGTACCGCTGACGACGCCGATTTACGAAACCACGACCTTCGTCTTCGACAGCGCCGCCGAGGTGCTGGACTACAACGAAGGACGTTCCTCGAAACATCTGTATTCCCGATATACCAATCCGACGGTGGTCAGCGCAGAGGCGAAGGTGGCCGCGGTGGATCGGGCCGAGGCCGCGCTGACGTTTTCGTCGGGCATGGGCGCCACTGCGACCACGCTGATGGCGCATCTCAAGGCGGGCGACGAGGTGCTATGTGGCGCCGCGATTTACGGCGGCACCTTCCATCTGCTCCACGATCTGCTGGCGAACTTCGCGATCACTCCGCGGTTCATTTCACTCGACGAGATGGCGAATCTGGAGCCGGTCTTCAGCGACCGGACCCGGATGGTCTGGTTCGAGTCGCCGATCAACCCGACTCTGCGCTGCGTGGACATCAAGCGGGTTGCGGACGCGTGCAAGGCGCGCGGCGTCCTCTCGGTCATCGACAACACGTTCGCCAGTTCGATCAACCAGCAGCCGCTGGCGATGGGCATCGATCTGTCGATGCAGAGCGCCACGAAATACCTCAACGGTCATAGCGACGTGACCGGCGGCATCGTGTCGGGTCCGAAGACGCTGCTCGCGCCGATCGAAAAAACCCGCCGGCTGCTGGGCACGGTGATGGATCCGCATCCAGCCTACGCGCTCGGTCGCGGGCTCAAGACGCTGCCGTTGCGGGTGGAGCGGCACAACGCCAATGCGGAGACGGTCGCCCGGTTCCTCGATCAGGATCCCCGGGTAAGCCGGGTCTACTATCCGGGGCTGGCGTCCCATCCCGATCACGAGATCGCCAGGCGTCAAATGACCGGCTTCGGCGGCATGGTCTGTTTCGATCTGGATGGCCGCTACGACCGCGCCGCGCGCCTCTACGACCGGCTCGGGATTATCAAGCGCGCCGCGAGCCTTGGCGGTGTCGAGAGCCTGATGAGCATGCCGGTTCTGACGTCGCAATGGGGACACACCGACCAGCAACTGCAGGACGCCGGGGTGACCAAAGGGATGTTGCGGTTGTCAGTAGGACTCGAGGATCCGGCGGATTTGATTGCCGATCTCGATCAGGCTCTCGGCAGCGAAAAGTGAACAGGGACCTTCCCGGAAGGCTCGTGCTGCAGGAACTCGTGGACCATCTCCTGCAAGCGCGGGCCGATTTGATCTCCGGCCAGGTCACCGAACTTCTCCCGGAACGCCCGCATCGGCACCACGGCCTTGGCCATCGCGCGGTGGCCACCGGCGCTGCCGAGATCCGAGAAAAACCGTCGCACGAACTCGCCGGCATTCTTCGTGAACCCGAGATTTCGCACTGACACCACCAGTGTGTCGTTGACGATGCCGGCGACCACGGTCCACTTGACGTCCTCGAGTTGCAGGAAGAAATCGGCCACGTAGGGGATGAAGTCTTCGCGCGCGGAGACGCCGAGGAATGCGCAGAACACCTGTTCGGTGAGCGTGCCGCCCTTGTACGCTTTCATCACGTAGTCGAGCCGCTCGAGCGTGATTTCAGCGCCTTCCATCTTGCGAATCATGGCGGCATCGGCGAGCGGGTAGAGATACGAGAACGCCTCGAGGTCGACTCGGTTCGTGGATCGATTGAAGAACAGGGTGTCTGACTTGATCGCGTAAAGCATCGCGGTAGCCGTACGCTCCGAGATGTTGACGTCAACGGCGCGCAGATGCTCGGTGAGGATGGTCGAGGTCGAGCCGTAGTCCTGCCGGATGTCCTTGAACACCGCGGTGTAGCCGGGTTGCTCAGGGTGGTGGTCGATGACGAGATCTACGCGATCGATCAGTCCGCCGAAATAGTGCGGCTGCACGTCGACCATTGCGATGCGGTCGTATTCCTTGAGCCCCTCGATGGTAATCGGCTCGACGTGAATGTCGAGCAGGTTGACCATCCGCAGATTTTCCGGACGAGTGACGCCCTGAATCGCACCGATGATCGCGGTGGTCTTGGTCCGGCGCAGCACGTTGCGCAGCGCCAGGCCGCTCGCCATCGCATCCGGATCGGGGTCGTGGTGGAGCAGGATCAGCACGCGATCGGCGTCGCTGAAATAGCGCTGATACTGCTGAACGCGGGCGCGGGTCAGCGAACGGCTGAATTCGGTGAGTAGCGGCCCGCCAAACAGCTCCGACATCGAGAGGTAGGAGACGTCGGGGAATTCGGCGTGGAATTCCTCTGCCCTGTTGCCGGTCGCCGCCGCGCCGATCCCGAGGACGTAAACCAGCGCGCCGCCGGCGGCGCGCACCGCTTCGAGCATCTTTTTCGGATTGCGCCTGCCGTTGTCCTCGATGATGACGCAGGTGCCGGGTCCGATGTCGGCTTTGAGGTAGGTGTCGTTGCGGCGCGGATCGCCTTGGGTGACGGTGACCCCCGCCTCGTGGAGGCGTCGCGCGAGCGGCCGGTTCTCGACGATGAACTCGACCTCGAATCCCGGCAGCAGGATCTCGTCGAGCATCCTGATGACCAGTTCGTCCTGGCAGACAGCTAGACACCGCATCAGCGTACCAACCTCACATTATACGCTTCACGACGCTGGCCGGGTTCCGGCCGAAGGTGTAGAGTGCGTGTCCGTGAGGACACAGGGCGCCCTTTCGAGCCAGGCCAGACGGCAGATCTCCGCCGCCTGTGTGTCGATCGCCTTCCTGGCGTCCGCTGCCGGCGCGACCGCGCAGGACGCGTTCCGGTCGCGAGTCGATCTCGTCAATGTCGGAGTGACCGTTTCCGACAAAAAAGGCGCGCTGATCCAGCAGCTGACCCCGGACGATTTCGAGCTGTACGAGGACGGCGCGAAGCAGGTTGTCCGCTACTTCGCCGCCGGCGCCGCCGTTACAGATGCGCCGGTACTGCACCTCGGCCTGCTGCTCGACGTCAGCGAAAGCATGGGCGAGGATCTGCGCTTCAGCAAGACCGCGTCGATCAAGTTTCTGAACACGCTGACCGACGCGGTGGACGTGACGGTCGTCGACTTCGACACCGAGGTGCGGACCGCCCGCTACAGCCAGAGCGATTTCCCGCGTCTCGTCGAGCGCATCCGGCTGAAGAAGGCGGGCGGGTCCACAGCGCTCTACGACGCCATCGGTACTTACCTGGATGGCGCGGCGGGCCAGGACGGCCGGAAGATCATGCTGCTCTATACGGACGGCGGCGATACCCGCAGCTCGATTCAGTACCGTGAGCTCCTCGACCTGCTCAAGGAGTCGGACGTCACCGTCTACGCCATCGGCGAACTCGAACATCAGTCGTCTTCCACCAAGAGCATGCAGCGCGCCGTGCTCCAGCAGATTGCCGACGTCACCGGCGGGCAGGCGTTCTTTCCGGTGGACGTCAAGGCGCTCGACAAAGCGTACGAGTTGGTGGTGGCGCAAATCCGGGCGCAATACACCCTCGGCTACTTGTCCACGAACGACAAGCCCGACGGCACCTGGCGAAAAGTCGAAGTCCGCCTGACGCGGAAAGACGGTCACGAACTGCGGCTGCGCTCGCGGAAGGGCTACTTCGCGCGGTTTCAGAAGTAGCGCGTAGACGCGGAGCGAAGCCTCGAGTCGCTAGCCCCCGGCCCCGCCGTCTGGTACGATGGAAGATTCGTATGCCGTCCATGTACGACCGCTTCAACCTCGTCTCCGATTTCACCCTGGCCGGCGATCAGGAGCGCGCCATCGGCGAGCTCGTCGCTGGACTCGACCGCGGCGACTCGCATCAGGTGCTGCTGGGCGTCACCGGTTCGGGCAAGACCTTCACTATGGCGCAGACCATCGCCAAGGTGAACCGCCCGGCGCTCGTGATGGTCCACAACAAGACTTTGGCGGCGCAGCTCTACCAGGAGTTCCGGCGCTTTTTCCCTGACAACGCGGTCGAGTACTTCGTCAGCTACTACGATTACTACCAGCCGGAGGCCTACGTCCCCGCCACCGACTCCTACATCGAGAAGGAAGCGACGATTAACGAAGAGATCGACCGGATGCGCTTATCCGCTACCCGTTCGCTTTTCGAACGGCGCGACGTCATCATCGTCGCCAGCGTCTCGTGCATCTACGGCCTCGGATCGCCCGAGGCCTACTACGGCATGCTGCTGCCGCTCGAGCGAGGTCAGCGCATCACCCGCGAAGAGATTCTGCGCAAACTGGTCGAAATTCAGTACGAACGCAACGACCACGACTTCGGCCGCGGCACCTTTCGTGTCCGCGGCGACATCATCGAGGTGTATCCGTCGTACGAGGAGACCGGATTGCGCATCGAGCTGTTTGGCGACGATGTGGATGCCCTGTCGACGTTCGACCCGCTGACCGGCAGGACGCTCCATCGCCACGACAAGACCGCCGTCTATCCGAAGTCGCACTTCGTGGCGCCGCGCGAGCGGACCAAGAAGGCAGTCGAGACGATCAAGGAAGAATTGACCGAACGGCGCGGCGATCTCGAGAAGGAAGGGCGGCTGCTGGAGGCCCAGCGGCTGCA
>DASXGC010000235.1:0-2925 GCA_036489235.1 Vicinamibacterales bacterium | reverse complement strand
CGAGCGGTAGGCGCTGGTGAACGTCCCGGCCTCGTCGCTATAACTCATCCAGGAAAAGGATGGGTGGCTGCGCAACGCGAGCGCGAACTGCCGCGCCAGCGCGTCGGGGCTGCCGCTCACGAGCGAGTCGCGCAGCAGGGTTCGCGCGAATTCGACTGCCGGAACCGCCGTCGAGAGGTGACTGTCGACGCGTTGCGCGACCTCGCGGAGCACGGCGTCCACGCGTTCATTGGTCTGCTTGATGATTGCCGATCGGGTGTTGACGAACGTGACCCAGCTGACGGCGCCGAGCGTGACGGTCACCAGCGCGCTGACGGCGGCGCCGAGTCCGACGCGCAGGCGGATGCGCATCCGCCGCGCGTGCCTCGTCTGGCTGGCGGGCGGGCTCATGCCTTCACGATACACCGGCGAGGCAGATCCGATGACGTCCGGCATCCTGGGACGTCTGAAGGCGGGATCGTCACGAGTCGACAGAATGCGTCAGGACGGATCCGGCTCCGGCCGCTGACGGATCGCATTGAGAGGCAGGGACACGAACTGTGGCGGTGAGGCGAACCCGGTTCCGCACGACTCGAGGATGGTCGCCGCAGCCAGTAACAATTCCTCACGTTCGGCCATGAAGCGGATGGCGTCGGATGTCTCGAGGTTTGCGAACAACTCCAACTCGATTGCCTGCGGGCCGAAGTTGACGAGGCGGATTCGTGACGTCTCCTTTTCGACGAGGGCATGCCCGTCCAATAGGCCGCGGACTTCCTTCAGCACCAACCGCAGTTGATCCGGCGTGGCGCCGTATTTCAAGGGGAGGACCGTCTGGACGGGGATCTTCTGGCGGGTCGAGAAGTTCTCGATGTTGCCTTGCGCCAGGGCACCGGCAGGGATCGAGAGCAGCGTCTGCTCCAGCGTCCGAAGGCGTATCGAGCGAAGTGTGATGTCCTCGATCCAGCCGGTCCGGTCCGAGATCCGGCAGAAATCGCCGACCGCAAGCGCCTTGTCGGTCAGCAGGAAGATGCCGCCCAGCAGATTCTCGATACTCTTCTGAGCGCCGAGCGCCACGGCCACGCCGAAGATGCCCACGCCGGCGAGCGCGGTGGACGTGTCGACGCCGGCCAGACTCAGCAGGATGAGAAGCGCGCTCAGGACGACGAGCACCTTTAGCACGCGTTCGCCGAGCAGCAGCAGCGACCGCGTGTCGGACCGTCCGCGGCGAAGCGCCAGCAGCCGCGCGTGATAGAACGACACCGTCATGAGCCGCCAGACGAGCAGCGCGAACACGATCACGCCAGCGGTCAGCGCATAGCGCGAATAGGTGTAGCGGAAGGTCAGGCTGAAGCCGAGCAGCGGCATGAACTCCAGGTGCGCCACCAGCGAGAGGCCCAGAACGAGCAGCCAGCTCACTCCCTTCCACCACGACGACACCAGGGCGCGGCGCGTGAGGTCCGGGTTGCGGCGCCGGATCAGCGCGTTCGCGGCGGTGGCCAGCGTCCAGAAGAGCAGCAGTGGAATGATGATCGAGGCTGCGTAGAGGACCCACTGCCCCAGCGACACATCGAAAAATGTCCGCGACACCCAGGTGGCCGGCATCACGCGCTCGACCAGGGTGACCTGGGGCGACTCAACGAGCGAAGGGACCTGCGCCAGCGTGTCTGACGACACCAGCCAGATCTGTCCGGCCTGGGCGTCGGGCACGCGTGTGAGAAAGAGGTCGACCGAGCGCGCGCCGATCTTCAGCGGCACCCGCTCGCGGTCGAGTGGAAGGCCGTCGTCGACTTTTCCCGCCGGCGACGTGCTGAGCGTGTTGATCCCTTGCGTGAAATAGCGGTCGAGCAGTTCATTCAAATCGCGCGCGATGTTCTCGACATCCTGTCCGGTCCGGCCGCCACGCTGCAGGTACCTCCCCGCCGTCAGGAAATCGCTGTCCTTAACTGCCGCGCTGAACCCGGTGATCGTGCCGAGTGGCGTCTGACGTCCCAGGGGATCCGGGACGGCCGGCGCCACCGCAGTTGGCACAGACGGCACACCTGGCAGTTGTGCAGCGGCACTCCCGCCACCCACCGCCAGCAGCAATGCGACGGCCACCACGGCCGTTACCAAGGCACGGAATTGTTTGAACATCGACATTCCGTCACTTTGCCATGGACGTCAAGGAATCTCGACGTCGAATGCGGGTCCCCACCTCACGTTGCGTTAAGCTCTGCGCGGTGGGATTGACGCTACATGCAGCGACGAGCCGTTCTCCGTATGAAGCCGTTCTCGGACCGGCGTTCGCTTCGCTGCATGCACACGTCCGCGGCGCCCACTTAGCGCCCCTTCGGGCGGAAGGCACCATGGACGTCGAACATGGCCCGGGGTGGCTGACGCGCCCGATGATCTGGCTGATGAAGCTTCCCGCCGCGGGAGCCGGCCAATCGGTGCGGCTCGAGGTCGCCGGGGACGGCCCGGAGCTGGTGTGGACGCGACGGATCGGTGGGTCAGCACTGCAGACGCGTCAGCGCGCCAACGGCTCGAGCATCGTCGAGCGTTCCGGCCTTGGGCGCATCTCGTTTGATCTCGCTGTGCAGGGCGGCGCGCTTTTGTATCAACAGTCATCCATCCACATGGCTGGCGTGCCGTTGCCATCGTCACTGAGTCCCAGCGTGGGTGCCGTGGTCTCAGCCACAACGGAAGGATGGAGTGTCGTGGTGGCAGTCAAATGGCGCGGGCGGCTTCTTTGCCGCTATGCCGGGACTCTCCGCGCACTATGAGAACCGCGATCTGGCTCCTGCTGCTGCAAGCCTCGCTCGGCGCCTTCGACACGCTTTACTACCATGAGTACCGCTTGCAGTTGGCGCATGGCGCGCACACTCGCATCGAACTGCGCCTGCACGCGTCTCGCGATTTCGCGTACGCGATCATCATCGGCAGCCTGGGATTTGTGACCTGGCATGG
>DASXGC010000227.1:0-26706 GCA_036489235.1 Vicinamibacterales bacterium | reverse complement strand
TTTCGTTTTATGGGCGAGGGATTCGTGGCTGGCGCTCTCGGAGCCGGGAGCACTGTTTTTCGCTGGTGACGCTGCGATCGTCCAACCGACTACGAACTAAGCGTGTCCCGGATCAATCACAAGCGAGGCGAAGCGCAACGTTCGGGTTCGCAGCCGCCTCTCCGGAGCCTGGCTTAGCACTGAGGAGCGCGGGACGCTCGATCCCTGAGAGCGTCCACATGTCGACTGAACTGATGAATCGAGGTGCGCATGAGCAGCGCGACGGGACGGACTGAGGACGAAGAACGGACCAGGAGCCGAGAACAAAGCACCGCAGACCAGTTCCGCGGAGCGACTCTAGTCCCAGTCGGCGTACTTTTCACCGTTCATCGCGGTGCCATCGGATCCGCTCTTGACGTCATAAACGCCCGCCTCCGCCGTGGGATTGTTCGGATCGGGCTCGGCCGGAATGGTCTGCCAACTGGTCGTGCTCTTCGTGAACGGGTCTTCGGGAATCTTCCGCATGTAGCCGTCGCTGACGAGCGCATCGAGCGTTCCCGGATACTGCCCCTTGTCGGCGTAGTACTGGTCGATCGCATCGCGTATGCCGAAGAGATCTTCCCGCAGCACGGCCTCGCGCGCATGCACCAGGCTGCCGCGATACTGCGCCATCCCGATCGCCGCCAGGACGACCAGAATCGCAATGACGATGGTCAGTTCGATGAGGGTAAAGCCAGCGTCCGCGGTTCTCCGCTCGATCCTTCGATCACCCGATCGCCCAATCATCAATGCGCGTTACCAGTCCTTGTATTTGGTGCCGTCGAGCGCCGTGCCGTCGAAGGTCGTGTAGACGTCGAACACGTTCTGTCCGCCCCACTTGGTGGCATCCGGCTTGTCCTGATACGACCGCAGTCCCCACTCCGTGCCGTGCGTCATCGGATCAACCGGAATGCGCCGCAGGTATTTCAACTTGCGGCCGGTCGCGTCGTTCGCCGCGCTTACGCCATCGACCAGCGTCTGCAGGTCGGGCGGATAGTTCTCGCTGCCGACCTTGATGTCGAGCGACCCAATCTGACCGAGATCCGCGGCGTCCTTGAACTTGTCAATCGCGGTCCGCATCTCGCGCAGCGTGCGGCGCAACTCGGCCTCGCGCGTGCGCGTCGCCGTGACCTTCGCCAGCGGCATGATCGCGGAGGCCAGAATCATGATGATCGTCGCCACCACCAGGATCTCGATGAACGTATAGCCACGACTGCCGCTGATGCTCGGACGCCCGGTGTCAGCGACTAACATTGCAGACAACGTCCAAGGGCCCCGCCGTCGCACTATTGCACCGTGATCGTCACCGGGGTGAACCTCAGCCCCATGGCGGTCCCGCCCGGACCGGTTGCCGTGCCGCTGAGCGTCAACGTCGCCGGCCCCGGAGCGATCGCCGAGAACTGAATCGCCGCAAGCAGTCCCGTGCCCGATGCCCCGGTGGCGTCAGCGCCACGCGCCAGCGTGATGTCGATGCGGTTGCCGTTGACCTGCTGCGTGAACGCCACGTTCACGCCGCCGGCGCGCATGAAGCTGCCCTCCTGCACGTTGTTCACGCGCAGTTTCGCCGGATCGAAGATCAGCGTCAGCGTAATCGTCGAAATCCGAGCCGCGTCAGTGATCGACAGCGGCACGGTGTACGGTCCGCCTCCCACGCGAATCGGCGCCGAGGGCGGCGAAATCACGACTTGGGCTGATCCGATTCCCTGTGACGAGGTCGGCACGGCGTTCGGATCGCCGGCCGGCGGCCGGGCCGCGCTGGGCGGGCCGGCGGCAGGCTGAGCGGCTGGCGCTGGCGGTGGAGTGACTGGCGTCCCAGGATCCGGCACCGCCGGCACCACGATGGGTGGCTGCTGCGGCAAGGTCACCACTGCGGTCGAGCTGTTCGGCTGCACCAACACCGTCCCAGGGACAGGTGACGAGCCCGGCGGGGCGACGACGTTCGGATTTGCCGCCGCCTGCGGCTGGGCCTCCGGCCCGGTCGCGATGACCCCTGGCGGCGTCGGGGTCAGAAACGACGGGTTGGTGCCGAGAGCCGCAGGCGCCGGCGCATCCGCCACGGGGGGCGCAGCGATGAGAGGCGGCGCGCCGCCCACACCTAGATTCTGTTGCGATCCGATATAGATCGGCTTGAGATCGTCCTCGGTGATCTCGTGGTTGCGCACGACGTGCGGCGTAAGCAGCATCACCACGTCGATCTGGTCGTTCTGGCCGGTGTTGTGGGAAAACAACTGCGACAGGAACGGCACGTGAATCGCGCCAGGGAACCCCGTCACGCCGGTCTGATCGGTCTCTTGAAACAACCCGGCCAGCAGGTTCGACTCGCCGTCGCGCAGCCGCAGCCTCGTCGTCACCGTACGCTGTCCGAATGACGGGATGTTGACGCCGCCGATGATGACGTCGCTGCCACGCGAACTGCTGTCAACCGTGACATCGAGCCTGATTTCGCCCTCGAGCGTCACCGTCGGCGTCATGTCGATGTTCACGCCGACGTCCTTGTACTGATACGAACTGAGCGGGTTGACGCCGGCGCCCCCGGTCGCGATCGGCGTGTAGCTGGTCGAGATGATCGGAATCTGCGAACCGAGTTTCAAGGTCAGTTTGGCGCCTTCCGCGCCGCGCAACTGAGGTTTCGCAATGATCTTGGTATGGGTGTCCGACTCGAGAAAGTGCACAATCGCCGCCGGGACCGCCAGGTAGAAGTCGGATGTGCTGACGCCGCGCGAGATGGTATTGAGGTTGAATGTCGGCGGCGACTTGACCGTCGACGGCGCAGTGCCGGTCGCGCCAGTCGTGCCGGTCGTGGTGCCGTTGGGCGACACTTCAGGCGAGAGGATCGCTCCGAGCGAGTAGTCGGTCAGCTCGAGACCGTAATTCTTGCTGCGCGAGCGATCGACCTCGAGGATCTCGACGTCGACGACAATTTCCGCGCGCGGCTTGTCGTTCTGCTCGATGACTTTCTCGAGAATCTGCACCACCGAGCTGGTGCCGCGAATCGTGATTGTGTTCGCGGTCTTGTTGCCGGCAATCGCAGGCTGCACCGCGATGCCGGGCAGGCGGATGATGGTGCTCAGGATCTGCATCACGTCGGTGGAGTCGGCGTGGGACAGATAGAAGGTGCGGATCACCTGCTCGTCGTATTGCGCGTGCTTCGGCGTCGTATCCGGGAACACGAAGATGGATCGCTCGCTGAGGATCTTGTACGAGAGCTGATTCATCGTCATGATCTGGTTGAGCGCCTGCTCGAGCGTGACGCCGTCCAGTTGCACGGTGGTCGGACGATCCTGGATGTCGCGATCGAAGGTGAAGTTGATGCCGGTCATGCCGCCGATCGAGGCGAGTGCGTCGCGCAGGCTGGTGTTGTTGATGCGGAGATTCAGCGGCTCGCGCGACGCCGGATTGAGAATCGGTTCGGCCGATGCGGCTCGCGCCCGTTCGCGCAGCACCTGAATCGCCGGCTTCGGCCGCGAGGCTTCGATTCGATCGTGGATTTCGCGATCCAGCTGCGCGACCTTCGAGTTCGCGACCCGGTTGCTCGGATCGTACTCGCTCGCCTGCTTGTATTCGCCGAGCGCGGCTTCGAGCTGGTCTTTCTGCTCGAATTCGTGTGCCTTGTCGAGATGCGACCGCGATGCTGCCAGCAGCGCCCGTTGCAGCGCGATCTGGTAGTTCGCGTTGTCCGGTGATGCCTGCAATGCCTTCCGGTAGGCCGCGACGGCTTCGTCGAGGTTCCCGGCTTTCATCGCGGTTTCGCCCTGGTTGAAGGCGGAGCCTGCCGCGCAGCCGCTCGCCACGAGGGCCAGCGCCAGCATACTCACGAGCCTGTTGAGCCTGTTCGTCATAGCATTCAGTTATCCGCCGGTCAGGCGAATGGTTTGACGGCCGCGGCCGTCGACGTACGCCAAATCGATCGATTCCACTCCGATTTTCAGGATCCGGTAGCGGCCCTCGATGATATCGCCTTCACGTCCGTAAAAGGGCGCGTTCCGCCCGTCGCTCAGAATCGCAATCTTCTGCTTGTGCTCCGACTGTTCCACGACGCCGATGTACTTCAATGTGATCGGCGGCGGTGGTGGCGGTCCCGATGCCACCATTGGCGCGGGCTCGGTCACAACCGGCGCCACAATCCGCGGCGGCGGTGGGGCCGGGGCTGCCTTCACCTTGAACCGAAAAAGGTCTCGACCGCCATCTTCGGGCTTGACGCGCTCGGCCTCGAGTGCGCTCAGATGAACGTCGGTGGCCGATGGTCCACCGTCAACCTGAGCCGCCCGCGTCTGGGCCTGTCTGTTAGACGCCAGAACCGGACCGGCAGACGTGACCGGCCACACCACGTACGCAAGCGCCGCCAGCGCCACGACCACGACGGCGAGCACCACCTGGCGCTGCTTAGTTCCCATTGGGCTTCGCGAGGTAGTAGGTCGATAGGTCGAGCGTCAGTGTAAGTGGTTTGGTCGGATCACTCTGCGTCAGCAGAACATTGTCGATGATGACGAATTCCGGAGCGCTCTCGAGCGCAAACATGAACTGACGAAAGCTCGCGTAATCGCATTGCATTCTGGTCGTCGCTCTGAGGACGGCGAGCCGCGAGCCCTTCTCCACCGGATCCGCGTCGGTTCGACGGTCCAGAAAGGTCACGTTCGATTTGTGCGCCAGTTCGGGCAGCGACGCGAACGTCAACCGGCGTGCTGCGGACAAATCCTCCGGCAGCACTTTGTCGTAGAAGGTCGCCAGTTCCTGTTCTGCCCGCGACTTGCCGCCGACCAGCCCGCGCGCCGCGGCGACCTCGGTTTCGGCGGCTTTCAACGTCCGCGCTGCGGCGTCGGCACGGCCGGCCGCGCCAACCGACTTCACCCCCAGCGGATACACCCATAGCGCATAGGCCGCGATGTTGAGCAGGATGCCGACCGCAAGCGGCACGATCAGCGATCGCTTCTCGACCAGGATGCGTCTTGCCAGCGTCATCGGCGCGTCCCTCTGCGCGCGGGAACCCGCCGCCCGCCTGGCGTATAAACCGTTTCCACCATCGCGTCGACCAGGCCCTGCTCGTTGACCCGATCCTGTCGCGCCAGCATACCTGTGAACGATCCCGCCTTCTCGAGGTTGTTCATGAACTGGTTGACGTCGTCCTCGCGCTTCGCCACGATGTTCAGGCTGACGGTGAAGCCGCGGTCCTTGTCATAGACCGGACGCACCGACACCAACCGGACATCGTCTGGCAGCGTCGCTTCGAGCTTGTTGAACAGGTCGGTCCACGAAAACGTGCGGCGATCGATCAGTTCGTTGGCCATCCGCGCTTGATCGGACGCGATATCGACCTGGTGCGGATCGACCGTGGCGCGCAGCCGCACTGCTTCGCGCCGCAGATCGGCGGCCCGCGCTTCGTCGTGCGAAGCCGCGGTCGCCAGTTGCGTGTCGCTTCTCGAGTAACGAATCACCCGCCCGACATTGAAGGCGGTCGCGGCAATCACGAGGACGCCCACGAGCAGCAGCCACAAGCGGACCAGGCGCTCGTTGTAGAAAGGCCGCGTCGAAAGGTTTGACCGAATCATGCGGGCACCTGTTGGCGGTCGCGGAGCAGCAGGCCAACCAGCGGCGCCAGCGTGTCGAGCAGCGCTGGTGCCACGGCGATGCGATCGGTAAGCGCCGCCGCGGTGCGGGTGTCGACGGTTTCGACCGGGGCGGTCACACGGGTCTCGAGGCTGCGGCGCAATTCGTCAATGACGCCATCGGATGCCGCGCCCGCAGCGGTCGCACCAGCGACGATCACACGCGAGAAGCCGCCGCCTTTCAGTCGGTCTTCGTAATACATGGTGGTCTGGTGCACCAGTTCGGCCAGCGTGCCGTCGGTATCTGTCGCCCGGCTGCGGAAAACAATCAGATCCGCTCCACGCAGCAGCGCAATCGAGGCGCAGTCGGCGCTGACGTTGACCAGCAGCCAGTCGGCGGCGGGTGCGTTCGAGCCGGCCAGCACGGCGTTGATCACATTGAACGTCGACAGATCGACGATGCCGGCGTGGGTTCCGGCTTCGCTGCACAGTCCCTCGTATTCCTCGATCACATCGCGCCTGGCCATCGACACCACGAACTCGTGTCCTTCTGCCGAGTGCGCGCCCCTGACGTAAGACACCTGCGCATCGTCGATCGGGAAAGGCGCAGCCTTCCGCACCTGCCATCGAATCAACTGGTCCAGATCCTGGGTCCGGGCCGGCACCTGCTCGAACCGCACCACCGACACCCGGGCCACCACGTCCGAGACGATCAGGCCGATACGGCGAGGTCGTCCCAGTCGATCGAGGACCGTTTGAAGAGCTGCGAGCACGGCCGCGCGTTCGTGGACGTTGCGCTGGCCGAGTCCCGGCGTCAAGGCGCCGCTCGGCAACGGTTCGGTCGCGTGTCCGCTGACGACCGGACGGCCGCCGCGCCATTCGAGGCTGGCGCCGGCGATTCGCGCCGAGGAGATATCGACCGCAACGGCGGGCGCCGAGCCGTCGGTCAGCGAGGACCACAGGCTCATTCGACGAAGGTCACCTTGTTGACCTCGCGCAGCGTCGTGATGCCTTCCATGACGCGTTCGACCGCCGACTCGCGCAGGAAGCGCATCCCTTCTTCGCGAGCCGCTTTCTTGATCTCCGATGTCGGCCGCTTTTCAAGAATCAACTCGCGGATGCTATCAGTCAAATCGAGTAGTTCGCAGATTGCCGTCCGTCCCTTGTAGCCGGTCCCGCCGCACTCGATGCAGCCGATGCCTTCGAAGAACACGTGACTGTGTTCGAGAGCCGGATCCATTCCCGATTCCTCGAGCAGTTCGCGCGACACCTTGACCGGACGCTTGCAGTGCACACAGATGTTGCGCACCAGCCGCTGCGCCAGGACGCAGTTCAGCGCTGACACGAACTGATACGCCTCGACGCCCATGTTCAGGAAGCGGCCGAGCACGTCGAGCACGTTGTTGGCGTGAACGGTCGTGAACACCAGGTGGCCGGTCAGGGCGGAGTTGATGGCGATTTGCGCGGTCTCGTTGTCGCGAATCTCGCCGACCATGATCTTGTCGGGGTCGTGGCGGAGAATCGATCGCAGCCCGCGCGCGAACGTGAGTCCCTTCTTTTCGTTGATCGGAATCTGGGTGATGCCCTTCAGCTGATACTCGACCGGGTCTTCGATGGTGATGATCTTGTCCTCGACCGACTTGATCTCGGACAGCGCGGCATAGAGCGTCGTGGTTTTACCGCTGCCGGTCGGACCGGTCACCAGCACCATGCCGTACGGTTCCGCGATGTACTTCCGGAAGCGCTTCAGCTCGGCCTGTGGGAAGCCGAGAATGTCGAGGCGCAGCTCGGTGAACTGCTCGCTGATTGATTCCTTGTCGAGGATTCGGATCACCGCGTCCTCGCCGTGAACGCTGGGCATGATCGAGACGCGGAAGTCAATGGTCTTGCCCGGCATCCGCAGCTTGAAGCGCCCGTCCTGGGGGACGCGTTTCTCGGCGATGTCGAGCTCGGCCATCACCTTGATGCGCGACAGGATCGAGCTGTGAAACTGCTTGGCGATCGGCCGCATCGCCGGCTGCAGCACGCCGTCAATCCGGTACTTGACGTTGACGGCGTCGTCCCCGGTTTCGATGTGAATGTCGCTGGCGCGGCGCTGAATGGCGGTGTAGATCGTGGAATCGACCAGCCGGATCACAGGACTGATGTCGCTGGTCAGCCGCTCGACCGTCAGGCTGTCTTCGCCGTCGTCCTGTTCCTTGAGCAGCTGAAGCTGAAAACTCTCGGTCGCATCCTCGAGCACGCGGGAGGAGCTTTCGCTCTTTTTCAGAATCGACTCGATCGCGGATCGCGACCCCACCGAGACCCGGATCGGCGTGGCCAGCAAGACAGAAAGTTCGTCGATCATCGGCACGTCGGTCGGATCGGGGACCACGATCTCGAGCACCTTGGCGTCACGACGCAGCGGCACGAACCCGTACCGCAGCATCAGCTCGGCCGGAATCGACCGGAATAAATCCTGATCGATCCGGAACCGGTCCATGTCGATAAAATCGATTCGATACCGTTCCGCCAGCTGGCGCGCGCGTTCGATCTCGGCATGCTGCTCGTCGACGCCGAGCAGCGCCCCGAGTTCGAGCGGCGGCGACGGCAAATCCGTATTTGGAGTTGTGGCCATCAGTTCCTTACGACCTGCGCAGACGTATCAAGACAGAACCGAGCTGAGCTGGAAGAGCGGCATGTAGAGTGCCAGCAACAAGCCCGCAATCACGAGTCCCATGAATACCAGCAACACCGGCTCCACCAGCGTGATGAACCGGTCCATCGTCGTCGAAATCTCTTCGTCGTAGAAGTCCGCCACCGTGTTCAGCATCTCCTGCAGTGCGCCGGTGGACTCACCAACCTCGGCCATCTTGACCGCGACTTCTGGAAACGCCCGTCGCGCCTCGAGCGCCGCAGCGAACGACTCCCCTTCCCGCACGCGCGCGCTGACGATGTCAAGTTGGCCGGCCATGTATTGATTGCCGACCGAGCGCGCGGCGATATCGAGCGCGTTGACCAGCGGCAGGCCGCCGCCCAGAAGCGTGGCCAGCGTACGCGACATCTGCGAGGTCGCGAACTTGCGTGCTACCCCACCCAGCATCGGCAAGACGAGCACCACGCGATCGAAGCGCGACTTCTGTCCGGGTTGCTTGACCCATGCAAAAACCGCCACCCCCACTCCGAGCAGGACAGCGACGATCAAGGTGAATTGCGAGCGGGCGACATCTGAGACCTTGACGATAATCCGGGTCACGAGCGGCAACTGGGCGCCGAATGAGGTGTAGAAGTCCGAAAACGCTGGCACCACTTTCAACACGATGATCGAGACCAGGCCGATCGCCAGGGTGACGAGAATCGCCGGATAGACCAGCGCCGATACCGTCTTTCGTTTAACCGTGGCGATGATCTTGGTGTACTCGACATAGCGACGCAAGACCGCATCCAAATTACCACTGCGCTCGCCGGCGAGCAGCGATGCCGTGTACACACGGGGAAACAGATCGCCGTGCGCGCCGAACGCGTCCGATAGCGCGGTGCCCGAACGCACTTTCTCGTGAATGTCGGTGAGCACCTCGCGAAAGGTCGGCGACGTCACCCGGCGCTTGAGCAGATCGAGCGACTGCACCAGCGGCATGCCGGCCTTCAGCAGGGTCGCGAGTTCCTGGTTGAATACCAGGAATTCGCGCGTGTTGACGGTCCGGCGCTGCGGCAGGTGGAACGCCAGCCCCGCGATGGCGTGCTTGGGCTGAAGCGAAAGGACAAACAGCCCCTTCTCTTCCAGTTCGTGCCGCAGACGAGCCTCGTTCTCGGCTGCATACACGCCTTCGACGATCTCGCCGTTGGGCGATGCCAGCCGGCAGCGAAACTCCACGGTGTGGCTAATCCCTCCGCTGAACCAAATCTGACCGTAATTGTATCAAGTTCGGCACGGTCCCCTGACAGGTTAGACCGTGCAGCGCCGCGAAAAGCTGGGTGGCTTTTGCGCGTTTTGGCGGACTACCGGGCGAGCTGAAGAATCCGCGAGACGTAGAGCTGGGTTTCCGGGTACGGCGGGATGCCGTGGAACCGCTGGACGGCGCCCTCGCCCGCGTTGTAGGCGGCTAGTGCCAACGCCATCGGTAAGCGCTCGAGCAACGCCTTCAGGTGCTTGATGCCCGCTTCGATATTTGCGGCCGGATCGTACGGATCAATGACCGCATACTTCCGCGCCGTTTCGGGCATGAGCTGCATCAAGCCCATCGCGCCCTTTCGCGATCGCGCGCGTTCCTGATACCCGGACTCCACCTGAATCACGGCGCGAACCAGTTTGGCCGATACGCCCTGCTCCGCGGAGACCCGGTCGATGATCGCTCCGTAAGGGACGGTGGCGTTCGCCTCGATCGGCGCCGTCGCCACCGCGACGGTCTCCGGCTCGGGGTACGGAACCTCGTCCGGCGCGAAACGATCGACGACCGCGGCGTCGCACACGATTTCGCCGCCGCCCCGCATCGTCAGGACGAGAGATTCGCCCTCGGCGCGATGCGCTTTGATCGAGAGCGTGCGACCCGACGTGAAGAACACGAGTTCGGCACTGGCCGGCCGGGCAGAAAAGGCGAGAGACGCCAAGGTAGCCACCGACACCAAGACAGCCGTGCCGAAAGGCATCGTCCGACGGCTCCCCCGTTGGTGACCCTGGTGCATCCTGCTATCTCGGATCGATGAAGGCGTGGAAGACGCGGACGCCAAGTTCGCGCGGGTCTTTGCTGTTGGCGGCCGGGATTGTCGCTGGCACGTAGGTCTTGTCTACCGAGATCTTCAGTTCGGACATGTCCGCCGTCCCCAGCAGCGACGCCTTGAGCGGAATCTGCCTCAGCTCCTCTTTTTTCGGCTGGACCTCGAACTGATCCACGGTCTCACCGCCGATCGTCACCGTCACCTGCTGTGTTTCATTGAACGCGCTGCCCGGATTATCGAGATCAAGATAGAAGGTGCAATCCTTCTTCGGGTTCTTGAACGCCAGCGTCGCGTCCTTCTTGGTCCACTGCCACTCGACGTTGGCGTTGTGATCGGCCACTTCCCCCGGATGCCAGCCGTCCTTGAACAGCGTAAACACGTTTTCCGTCTGTGGCTGCAGCTGCAGCTTCGCGACCTTGTAGGCTCGTTGACCGACGTCCTCACCGGTAAGCGGCAGGCGCTTCTGATCGACGGTCGAGTGCAAACCGATCTGAACCGACGCTTCGCCGACGTAAGGGTAGACCGGAATGAACACGGTCTTTGTGTATTCGATGGTCTCGCCCGGCTTCCACTGGGTCGTCGGCGTCGGCGGGTTGTGGTCGAACGCAAAAATCATCTGCTCGTCCGCGTCCACCACGTGCACCATCACGCGGTAGTCCTGCGTGAAGTGCGCGTCGGGCGCGACCACGAACTTGTAGGTGATGACGAGCGGACTCCCAAGGGGAGCTTTATCGTGGTTGAACGTCACGCTGGGTGTGGCAACGGGCGGCGCCGGTGCGTCCTTCTTCTTGCACGCGGCGATGCAGCCGGCGCCCAGCAATACAGAGAAGCCAAGTGCCGCGAAGCGGTGCGGTCTGCTCACATACATAAGTAACAGTAGGTCTCCGGGCGACGAAACGAGGGTGAAAATGCGAGTGTCGCGATGATAGTCCAGTTGTCGCATCCCCCGCAATCTGTTAGAGTTCCGCGAAATAAGCCACATGTCTTCTGAAGCCCTCGGACTCATCGAAACCCGTGGCCTGATCGGGTCAGTGGAAGCCGCTGACGCTATGGTCAAGGCCGCCAATGTCACTCTCATCGGCAAGGAGTACATCGGAGCGGGCTACGTTACCGTCCTGGTGCGCGGCGATGTGGGCGCCGTCAAGGCTGCCACTGACGCCGGCGCCGCGGCTGCCCGGCGGGTCGGCGAGCTGATTTCGGTCCACGTCATCCCCCGGCCCCACGCTGAGGTCGAGAAAATCCTGCCCAAAGGGATCTGACGGGCGTCCATCGTGTCCACTGTGGCTGATTAGCGATGGTCGAGCAGGCGGCACCTCAACAAACCGATCGCGACCTCGCTTCGATTGCGGAGGCGCGCGCCCTGGCGCGCCGAGCCAAACAGGCCTGGCTCGAGCTCGCTGAATTCAGTCAGGAACGGATCGACGGCATCGTCGACGCGATGGCTGCTGCGGCTACCGCACAGGCCGGGGCATTTGCGCAGCTCGCGGTGGACGAAACCGGCTACGGGGTCGTCGACGACAAGATTCAGAAGAACCTCCTCGCCTCCCAGAAGGTGCACGCGTTCATCCGCCCGATGAAAACCGTCGGAGTCGTGGCGCGGCACGAAGAGCGACGGGTCGTTGAAATCGCAGAACCGTTCGGCGTGGTGGCGGCCATCGTCCCTTCCACTAATCCGACATCGACCGCGATCTACAAGATTCTGATTGCGCTGAAGGCCCGCTGCACCATCGTGCTCAGCCCGCATCCAGCAGCGGTGAAGTGCATCTCGCGCGTCGCCGAGGTCATGGACGAGGCCGCGCGTCGCGCCGGGGCGCCAGCCGGCGCTGTCAACTGCATGATGACGGTCACGCTCGAGGGCACGCAGGAGCTGATGAAGCAGCGCGACGTGGCGGTCATTCTTGCGACCGGTGGGATGGGACTGGTGCGCGCCGCCTACAGCGCCGGCAAGCCGGCATACGGCGTCGGGCCGGGTAACGCGCCGGCCTTCATCGAACGGACTGCGGACATCACGAAAGCCGTCCACGACATCATCACCGGCAAGACCTTCGACAACGGCGTGCTCTGCTCTTCGGAGAACTCGGTGGTCGTCGACGCGCCGATTGCCGAGGACGTGAAACGCGAATTCCAGGCCCAGGGCGGCTACTTCATGAACGCGGGCGAGATGACCGCGCTGGCGAAACAACTGGTGACGCCACAGCGTTTGCCCAACCCGGCTCTGGTCGGCAAGTCTGCGGTCTTCATCGCCGGGAAATGCGGCATCACGGTACCGGCCGAAACGCGCGTGCTGCTGGCGCCACTCGAGGGGGTCGGCCGCGACTTTCCGCTGTCGATCGAGAAGCTCTGCCCGGTGCTCTCGTACTACGTGGTGTCGGACTGGCGCGAGGGATGTGAGCGCTGCAAACAGATTCTGAAATACGGCGGCATGGGCCACACCATGTCGATCCACTCGCAGAACGACCAGATCATTCTGGAGTTCGGTCTCCACAAGCCGGCCTTCCGGATCATCGTCAACTCGCCGACCACCCACGGATCGACCGGCATTTCGACCGGCCTTGACCCGGCGATGACACTCGGCTGCGGCGGCTTCGGCGGCAACATCACATCCGACAACATCACGCCCCGCCACCTCTTGAACATCAAACGCCTGGCGTACGAGGTGTCACCTGTCGTGAGCCGTTGGGACAAAGGCCGGTCAGGTGCCGCGGCACTACCATCAGCGCCCGCGCGGCTGGCGGCGCCGTCCGGCATCAGCGCGGAGGTTCTGTCGACTCGAATCGACGCCTTTCTTGGATCGCGCGGCTTCGCCGCCGGTTCGCCTTCCGCTCCAAAAAGCCCCGCCTTCCAGCCAACGACCGCAGCTCCTCCGGCCACAGTTGCTCCCGACCAGACGCCGCTCGACTTCGTCTGTGAAGAAGACGTCCGCGCCGCACTCCAGGCGGGCCGGAAAATTGTCGTGTCGGAGCGTGCAATTGTGACACCTTCGGCCCGGGATCTGGGCGAACAACACCGCATTTTCAGCGTCGCCCCCTGGCGCGGTTAGACTGCGTGCAACTGCTGAGCCCGTTGGACTTATTGTTGACCGTACGTTAGACCTTTGTTACACTGACTGTTCCATGGTGCGGGGGCGCGGCAGCCCTCCCGCGTGACGAACACGGCCTTCGACGTGCCTCGGACTGCCCGAGCATTTCGGAGGGAGCCCCCGCAGTGGGGGCGACTTACGACGCCGCCGGCGCTTCGATAGACCGGTCGGAATCGCGGAGCGCCCAGAATGTTTCGATCCGAGTGGCGGTGCGTTCTCCTCGTCGCATTGCTCCCGTTGGTCGCCGCTTGCGGAGCCGGATTGCACGCGAAGGCTCCGGAGGCAACTCCGAGCGTCGCGCAGGCCGCCGAACACGCTCCCGTTACCACACCGATTCCTGAGCCGGCTCCCTCGCCGCCCCCCCCCGCAGAAGACCCGGTTGCCACGCTGATTGCGACTTCCAACCGCTTTTTCAAGACGGGCGAAAGCGAGCTCGAACAAGGACATGTCGAGGCCGCCAGGCAGGCGTTCGACCGCGCGGTCGATGTTCTGCTGGAGTCGCCGTACGGGGCCCGCACCGAGCCCAGCATCCGCGAACACTTCGATCGCCTGATCGATCGCATCAGCACGTATGAGGTCCGCGCGCTGGCGACGGGTGACGGCTTCACCGAGAAAAAGTACGAAGCCGCCTCGATCGACGAGTTACTCGCCATCTCGACCACTTTCGTCACGCCGACAGCGCCGGCGTCTCTCAGGGAAATGGTCGAGCTCGATTTGCAGACGATTGCCCACGACATCGAGATTCCCGTGAACCAGCGCGTGCTGGCCTACGTGGAACTGTTTCAGGGCAGGCTCCACGACTTCATTGAAGAAGGCATGAAGCGCGGCAGCCGCTACCTGCCGATGATCCAGGACGTCTTCCGCTCCGAAGGGCTGCCGCTCGATCTCGCCTACGTGCCGCTGGTCGAGAGCGCCTTCAAGCCAAATGCCTTGTCGCGAACCAAGGCCAAGGGTGTCTGGCAGTTCATGGCAGGCACCGGTCTCGAAAACGGCCTTCGCCACGACTGGTACATCGACGAGCGCTCTGACCCCGAAAAGGCGACGGTCGCGGCGGCGAAGTATCTGCGGACGCTCAACAAGCTGTTCGGTGGCGACTGGTACCTTGCGCTGGCGTCATACAACGGCGGACCGGGCCGCATGCAGCGTGCCGTCAAAACCGCCGGACTCGACAATTTCTGGGATCTTGCAGCCAAGCCGAAACTGCTTCCGCGCGAGACGCGCGAGTACGTGCCGATGATTCTGGCGGCGATCGTCATCGCCCGCAATCCGTCGCAATATGGCTTCGATTTCGAAACCGAGACCGCGACAGCCTTCGACAAGGTCACGCTGCCACGCCCCGTGGACCTTCGCCGCGTCGCGGAATGGACCGACACCTCGATCGATCAGATCCAGTCGCTCAACCCCGAACTGCGGCGATGGACGACACCGGTCAAGGATACGCAGTACGAGTTGAAGGTACCGGTCGGCACGGCGGATGTGGTGCGCGATCGGATCGCCGGCTCGGTCAACACGGACCTCGCGTCCCTGAAGTTTTACACTGTCAAGCGCGGCGACACACTCCCGCTGATCGCCAGGAAGCTGAACGTCGCGAAGGCGGACCTGGCGGAAGCGAACTACCTGTCGGCAACTGCACGTGTCAGCGCCGGCCAGAAGCTGATGGTGCCGCACGAAGCCACGGCCCTGATGGTGGCGCGAGCCGATCGTCCCGTGCCGGCGACCGAGGCGCGCCGCACCGCGGCCGACTCTGGTCAGCTGGCGGAAAGCGCGGCAACCTCGAACCGCACGAGGTTGAACTACGAAGTGAAGCGTGGCGACACGCTCGCCTCCGTGGCGCGGCTGTTCAAAACCAGCGTTGCGGCCGTTCGCACCTGGAATCCCCGGCTTCCCGGCAGCAAGCTGACCGCCGGCCAGCACCTGACTGTTTACCGACTGACCAACTAGAGGTTCGCCGATGCGGCGCGCGACCGCGCTCATCCTTGTTCTCGTCTCGACGACGGTCATCGGCGGCTATCAATCGCCGCCTCCTCCGCCTCCGCCGGATACCACATCGCTTCAGCCCGGTACCGCCGTGATTCGCGGCCGCGTCCTCGCGGCCGCCAGTGGGGATCCGCTCCGCAATGCCCGCGTCACCATTCTCGGGACCGTGAACACAGTGGTTCATCCCGTGCTGACCGACGCTGACGGACGGTTTGTGCTGACACGAGTGCCGGCCGGGGCGCATCAGATCACGGCAGTCAAGACCGGCTACGCGGAGGCTCGGTTTGGCGCCCGCGGATCCGGCCCCGCGCGTCGCGTCGAGGTCGTGGCCGGCACCATCGTGAATGGCATCGACATTCGCCTTGCGAAGAGCGGCGCGATCTCTGGTCGCGTCGTGGACGACGCCGGCGATCCGCTGCCGAATTCAACGGTATCTGCATCACGCATCGTTCGCGTCGACGGGCGGCTCGATACTCGGACGGTCGCGACGGCGCAGACCGACGACCTCGGCGAATATCGCCTCTTCGGCCTGCCTGCGGGCCGATTCGTGATCGGCATCATCAACACCGGCATGGACAGTCTCCAGAACACACCCGGCTTTACCGACATCGTCTGGAGTCGAAGCTTCTACCCCAGCGTACCGTCGCTCGCACAGGCACAACCCATCACGATTGTTCCCGGCGCAGACGTGCCAGGCATCGACTTCACGTCAAGCCCCACGCGACGGCCATCCCTTTCCGTCACGGTGGTCGATCCAAACGGCGAACCGACCGATGCGCAGGTGACGTTCGGCAACGAGTCGAGGCTGCAATCGATGCAGGTCAGAATGGGCATCACTCCGACGCGCAATACCACCACCGCGCGTCTCGAGCCCGGCACCTGGGTCGTGCTGGCGGTCGGACCCAAAGGTGTCGGCATGACCCGCCTCACGCTCGGCGGCGACGACGAATCCACCACGATCGTCATGACCAGGGGCGGGCGTCTCTCGGGGCGCGTCGTCAGTGATGGTTCACCGCTCCCTGCCAACGCGATCGTCGACATCGAAGCCGCACCGTCCGACCCGGGCATGGCCACCGCCGGCATTTTTCTGCGTTCGCGGCGAATGAGTGCCGATGGCACCTTCGTCCTGACCAACCTGCTCGGTCCTCGTCAGCTCAGTCTGCGCGCTGCGCCGAAGGGGTGGGTGCTGAAGGACGTCGTCTCGCACGGACGCAGCCTGCTCGACGCGCCGTTGGTTTTCAAGGGCAACGAAAGCATTGCGGATGCCGAAGTCATCCTCTCCAATCATCAATCAACCCTCACGGGAAACGTGACGACGGTCGACAACGCGCCGGTGGCGGACTACTCCGTGCTCGTGTTTCCGGCCGATCCGGCGCGGCTGCAACACGCGGAGCGCTGGGCGCGTTGGGCTCGACCGGGCCTTCGAGGCGATTTCGCGGTTGACGACCTCCTGCCGGGCGACTATCTGGCGGTAGCAGTCGCTGACGTCGACGACACGCAGTGGCAGAACGCGGATTATCTCGAACGCTTTCGTTCGCGCGCGACGCCGGTGACCCTCGGCGATCGGGAGACCAGGCACGTGGCACTCGATCTGGTATCTGAATCGTGATCGCATTGCTCTTCACCCTGCTGTTGTCCGCCGGGCCGCAATCAGGGCAGGCGACGCAACCCGCTCCGCCGGCACCGGCCACCATACGCGGGCGCGTCGTGCGGAGCGATAACGTTCCCCTTCGACTCGCTCGTGTTCGCCTGACGTCAGCCGTCGGGCGCCCGCTTGGCTTTCCGGTCCTGACCGACGACGATGGCCGCTACGAGTTTACGGAGGTCGGTCCTGGCAGCTACTACGTGCTGGCCAGTAAGACCGGCTATTTGACGGTCGCATTCGGACAGCGGCGGGCGTCGGATCGCGGCGAACCGATTGCCGCCGCCGCTGGCGTTACCGTCGAGCATATCGACCTGGTGCTGCCTCGCGCGGCAATCCTCGCGGGCGTCGTCACCGACGAGAACGGCGAGCCGGTCGAGAACACCGCCGTCTCGGTGTGGCAGATTCGTTTTTCGGCCGGTCGCCGGCGGTTGACCGGCGTACCGGGCGCCTCGACCCGCAAGACCGACGATCGCGGGCGCTATCGATTGTTCGGCCTGCAGCCCGGACGCTATCTCGTCGGTGCTGTTGTCGGCCAGCTGCTGCCGGATCAGTCCACGCTCGATGTCCCCGGTTACAGCCGAACCTACTTCCCCGGGACGACAAACCCGACCGAAGCGGAAATCGTGGACGTGCGGCCCGGTCAGGATGTGATGAACATCGATTTCTCCCTGGTGCGGGGTCCGACCGCGCGCGTGAGCGGCATCGCCTTGAGCAGCGACGGCGAACCGGTGCAGAACCTGGCCATGATTCCGAGTTATCGATCCGGCGCGGTCGCCACCGATCCGGTCGGCGCGCGCACCGGCATGGATGGATCATTCGAGTTCGAAAACGTCGCGCCTGGCGAGTATGTCGTGCAGGCTTCGCGGGCGCGCGCGAGCCAGTCAGCCGAGGGCGAGTTCGGCGCCCAGTTCGTGACCGTCAGCGGAACGGACGTGGACGGCGTCATCGTCCAGATGTCCGCGGGGTCCGAGATTTCCGGCCGCGTCACATTCGAGGATGGCGATCCTCCGAAGCCTGGAGGGTTCGAGCTGCAGCCCGCCCCAGTCGATCTCGACCTCACCTCGTCTATCGGACGGAGCACTGCCAGTGCGGACGCCTATGACAACTGGACGTTTGCAATGCGGGGCATCAACGGGCCGCGGCGGCTGCGCGTCACTCGCGCGCCGGAGGGCTGGATGCTGAGACGCATTCTCCACGACGGCATCGACATCACCGATGCGGTTCAGAACTTCGGCACCAGCGAGCAGTCAATGTCGGACGTCGAAGTCGTGATGACGCGAGCGATCACGGCGATTGGCGGATCGGTGACGGATCGCCGCGGGACACCCGCCATCGACGCGGCGGTGGTCGCTTTCTCGGCGGATCGTTCGGTGTGGTATCCGGGGTCGCGATTCGTCGGGCGGGGTGACGTCAGGCGCAACGGCACCTTCACGATTCCGTTGCTCGCTCCGGGCGACTATCACGTCGCGGTTGTGGACAAGGCTCGGGTCGCCGACGTGAGCAGCGAAATCGAGGACCCGGAGTTCCTCGAATCGCTGCTGGCTGCTTCGACGCGAATTACCCTCACTGATGGCGGCCGGCCGTCGCTGGCGCTGAAAATGCTGGACCGGCCGTGACACCTACGCCGTGCGCTTGTCGTCAGAAGACTTCGACGTCTTCGATCGCAGCTGCTTGATGCCCTTCTCGATCCGCTCGGCGAGTTCCCGCTCGTGCTGCAAGGTCCGCACAGTGTTACGTGCCTCCTGCAGCATGAACTCGAGCTGGGCCACCTTCTCGGCGACGTGATCGATCACGGACTTCTGCTCTCCAAGCGTCTCCAGGTTGAGGCGCACATCGTCCAGCACATGGACCATCGCGTTCGCCTTGGTCTCGACTTCGTCGACCACCTTCCGCTTGGCATCGATGGCGACGATGCGCTCGTCGGTTTCACTGATACGAGACAGCAGCAGGTCGACCTGGGTCTTGAGGGCTGAGACCTCGCCGCGGTGCTCGGTGACGTGCATCAGGTCGGCCTTGCTGCGCGCACTGATATCGTGGACGTGCTCGACTTCCGCCTTGACCGCGTTGACCAGCGTCTCGCGGACGGCGATCGAGGCAATGCTCTTGTCCAGTTCGGTGACCGTCTGCTTGATCTCGGCCAGCCGCGTTTCGACGGTCGCGAGCTTCTTCTCGCCAAACGCCACCTGCGATCGCCGCGACTCGAGCTGCTTGAACATGTTCTCGGCCCGGACCAGCTGATCTTCCGATGCCTGAACCTGACTGAGCGCGTCGCGCTGCCGCCCCTGAACGCGATCGAGTTCGCCGACCAGTTCGTCTTTCGCCTTGGTCGATCGCGCCAGTTCCTCGCCGAGGATCTGCATCTGGCGAGTGCGATCGGCAACGTCGGCGGCCACCGCTTTGCTCGCGGTGACCAGTTCAGCGAAGCGCTTCTCCTGCTCGAGCGTGGCCGCCTGCGTGAACTGCGCACCATTCAGGCGCTCTTCCGCGGCCGCGATGTCCACCTTCAACTGCTTGACGCCGGCGAGCAGTGGCACGAGGCTTCCCTGCAGCGTTCGCACGGCGTCGAGTTTGTGCTGTGCATCCACCATCTGAGCGGCGAGGCCGTCGCACTGCGCCTTCAGGCTCTCGAGCTCCACGCGACGCGCCAGCTGCCCTTCGAGTTTGTGATCGACATCGGCGCTGAGGGTGTTGAGGCCGTTGAGGCGGCCTTCGAGCTGTTCGACGAACGGCAACCGGGCGCTGACGCGGGTAATCTGCGCGTCGAGTTCGGCCACCGATTCATGCAGCCGGGTTGCTTTCTGTGTACCGTCCTCGACCAGCGCCAGCTTGCCGAGGATCGCGTTCATCCTCGATTCGAGTTCAGGCGCCTGGCCCGCGAACGCCGTCATGCGCTCGCCAAATGCTTCGAGGCCAATGCGATCGGCGCCCAGTGTCTCCGCCAGCTTCGCCGCCTCGGCGTGCGACTTGTAGAACGCCTGGATATCGGTGCGCAGAACCTCCAGATCGGTCCGGCTCTGACGGAGCGAGTCCATCTGCCACGACGTGCGCTTCGCCAGGTCGTCAACCTGTCCGAGGCTCTCGTGCAGCGTCTCGAGCGCCAGTTGCTTCTTGGTGAGGTCGTCGGCCTGAACGAACATCGTCTCGAAGCGCTTGGTAAGGCCGTCCACCTTTTGGGTCAACTCGCTGACGTTCGTGTCCTTGGCCGACAGTGCGGTCATGCGCGACTCAGCGTCGCCGACCCCGGACTGCAGTGTCTTCAGTCGCTCGTCGAACGCCTCGAATTCCTTTTTCTTCAAGGCCAGCGCGTCCACCTGACCGCGCACCGAATCGAGCAGTGACGTGGCATCCTTCTTCAGCTTGCCGGTTTCGCGCTCGATTTCCTGGTGCAGCGTGGTCGCGTTATCGAGCTGCGCGCCGGTCTCCGCCGCGACCTTCTCCGTCCGCGCCAGCGTCTCGTCGGCACGAGCGATCTGTTTGATGCCTTCGTTCAACTTACCGATCTGGACGTCCATCGCCCAGACCATTTCGTTGACCCGGTTGGCCTGCACTACCGCATGCTCGATCGACTGCTGCTGGCTCTCGAGCGCCTTGGCCTTGTGCGAGACATGCTCGGCAAGCGCGTTCAGCGACGTCAACCGCTCTTCGGTGCTCTGGCTCAGTTCGTGAAGCCGCGCCAGCGGGCCCAGCTTGTTCTCGACCTCCTTCACCGTCGTCATTGCCGCGGTCGTATCCTCGCGCGCTTCGCGCGAGCTCTCGCGGACCTTCGCGAAATCCTGTGCAAGGGCGGTCGTGAGGGCGCGGACCTGATCGAGTTCACTCTTGAGCGTTGCCGACTGTCCGATCGACTGCTTCACGTCGGTGTCGGACTTCTGCAGTTGCGCCCGCAGTTCTTCAAGCGAGGCGCGCTCCTTCCTCAGCGTCTCGAGCGTCGCCTGGGTGCCAAGCGCCTGCGATGACAGGTGCTGGACCGCCTCACGATGCTTCTGCAGTTCACCGTCGGGGCCGATGGCTTTCTGGGTGGTCTGTTCGGCCTGGCGAGCCGCGTCCTTGAGCGCCTCAATGCGCTTGTCGACCTCAGCCAGTTCCTTGGTGCGGTCATCGAGCGTGGTCAGACGCTTGGTGATCTCGTCGAGTTGCGCGGTGACACTTGAAGCCTTCTCGGACACCTGCTCGAGCGACTTGCCGAGCGGCGAGAGCTTGGCGCTCTTCGCGGTCAAGGCCGTCATCATCGCGCTGATGGCGCTTCTCTCCTCGCGAGAGGTAGCGATCAGCTGCTCGAGATCTTCGGTCTGCTTCTGCGCCGTTTTACCCTTGGCGCCGGTGATGTTCTTGAAGGCATCCAACATGTCAGTACCACTCCACGTCAGAGAGGAAGAAACGCTCGGGAATATAGTCCAGTCAGGGTATCGGCGCCGACAGGAATTTCGATAACCCCAGCATCCTCGCGTTCGGCGATTTGTTCGGATGAATTTCTGCCAGTGCCTGCGAGGGCCAGGTTGCAGTCCTTTCCATTGAAACCGGCCTCTCGCCTGCAAGTCGTTGACGACACGGGAGGCCCGGATGGGGTGTGGCTTGCAGACCGGAAGGCGGTGCTCGCGAGCCTTCGGACCGCCGCGGTCTTCGGAATAGAGGCCTGTCCCGTCCACGTCGAAGTGGACGTGTCGTTTGGTCTGCCCGGCTTCACCATGGTCGGGCTTCCCGACACCAGTGTCCGTGAGAGCCGGGATCGCGTCCGAAGCGCCATCCGCAACTCCGGCTTCGAGTTCCCGCCGCATCGGATTACAGTGAACCTGGCGCCCGCGGACGTGCGCAAGGCGGGCGCATCCTTCGATCTGCCGATCGCCCTCGGCATCCTCGCCGCCAACGGCGCGGTCACCCGGCGCGAGATCGCCGACATCGTCCTGCTGGGAGAATTGTCGCTCGACGGTTCGATCCACCCGACCCGCGGCGTCCTGCCGATTGCTGCGGCCGCGCGGCGAGCCGGCCTGGCCGGCATTCTGCTTCCGCTCGCGAATGCGAGGGAGGCCGGAATCGTGGCCGGACTCGACGTCATCGGGGTGACGGTCCTGGCCGACGCGGTCCGCGCGCTGAACGATCCCGCCGGTTTCAGGGCGAATCCGCCGCGGCCGCGCGATCCGCGCGATCCGCTGACCACACCCGAGCAGACGGTTCCGGAGTTCGTCCCCGACCTCGCGGACGTGCGCGCGCAGTTGCTGGCGCGCCGGGCGCTGGAAATCGCCGCAGGCGGTGGCCACAATCTGCTGCTGGTCGGACCGCCAGGCGCCGGCAAGACCATGCTGGCGCGGCGTCTCGCCGGCATCTTGCCGCCGCTCGATTTCGACGCAGCACTCGAAGCCACATCGGTCCATTCGGTCGCGGGTCTGTTGAATACGGACGGCGGCCTGCTGCGCGAGCGGCCGTTTCGGGCGCCGCATCATACGATTTCGAACGCTGCGCTCATCGGCGGCGGATCGCAACCGCGTCCTGGCGAGGTCAGCCTCGCCCATCATGGCGTTCTGTTCCTCGACGAGATGCTGGAATTCAATCGTCACGTCCTCGAGGTGCTGCGCCAGCCGCTCGAGGAAGGTCGGGTGACAGTCACACGGGTCGCGCGCTCGGCCATCTTCCCCGCCCGCTTCATGCTGGTCGGCGCGATGAATCCCTGCCCCTGCGGCTTCGCCGGCGACACGACACGCGAGTGCCGCTGCACACCGCAGCAGGTCGCGAGATATCGCGACCGTCTGTCAGGTCCCCTGCGCGATCGTCTCGACCTCACGGTGGAGGTTCCCGCGGTGCCGGCGGCCGCGCTTGCCGGCACACCAGGAGGCGAGCCTTCTTCCGCAGTACGCGCTCGGGTCGTCGCGGCGCGCGCGCGTCAGTCTCGGCGATACGCGCCGGGCCGGGTGGCGACGAACGCCGAGCTGACGCCGGCGCTGATCGGCCTCCATTGCGACACGGATCGAGCTGGATTGCGGGTGCTGACGGCGGCGGTCAGCCGTCTGAGGCTGAGTGCGCGAGGGTACGATCGGGTCCGGCGAGTCGCGCGAACGATTGCCGACCTGGCCGGCGAGGATCGCGTCGGTGCGGACCACCTCGCGGAGGCGCTGCAATTCCGAATCGCGTAATCCGCGCGCTCTACCTGGCCGCCGGGGTAACACGCAGACCGCCAGGATCGCCGGGCCGAAGCGGATCGGTGAACTTCATTCCGGCCTTGGAGAGGTCGCCGAGCACCTCGTCGCCCTCTGGCACCGTTCCCTTGTGCACCCAGGCCGCCAGATCGTCGAACGCCTTGATCATCTCGGGTTCGCTGAACCGGCAGTGCCCGCCAATCCGGTAGATGCGCTGGCGCAACAGCTGGCTCTTCCCCGCCGCTTCGACCGTTCGTTTCAGCGACTGCTCGAGAAAAATCGGCACGAACAGATCACCGGTGCCGTGCATCGTGAGCAACGGACGCTCGATCTTACCGTCGAATGGGACGAGCTCGTCGTACGGACCGGCGGCGCTGCGCATCGCAGGGTCCAATGTCTTGCGCCTGACGCGGCTGTTCAGCGACTCGACGCTCAGGCCGAGTCCCTCGTCTATGAGGTAACGGATCTGAGTCGTCATCACCGCGCGACTGGATGGCGTGGTACTACCGGCAATCGCGGCCCCGCTGATATTCCCGACGAATCGAGACGCCAGTCCTTCGACCGCAAACGGGCGCGGTCCACCACTGATGTCAATCTCGATGCTCGCGAGCTGGCGTCCCTTCTCGGTGTAGTCCGGCGGTGTGCCGAGCAGTTCCGTCATTTTCGCCAGGTTGGCGGCCATCTCGTCGAGCTTGAATTGCACGCCGGTGACGACTTCGGCCGCCGCGCCGGTGGCAGCGAAAAAGTCGAACAGCTCGGGACCCGCCGCGCACATCGCCAGTCCGCCCGCGAACGTCGCCGGGAACTGGTGCATGCCGAGCACAGTGACATGCCCACCCATGGAGGTGCCGGTCAGGTAAATGCGCCGAGGGGCTCGCCCACCGTTGAACTTCGTGAACAGGTCGGTCAGCGCCATCGTGTCGACCAGTCCCTGACCGGGCACGTAGCCGTTGCACCGATAACTCGACGAGGCCCACGCGTATCCGCTTCGTATCAGGTGATCGCGAATCGGCGAGTTCCCGACGCGAAGCGCAGAGCCCTCAGCGCCTCCATTGGTGACGAACCCGTGGGCGTACAGGGCAAGCTCGCCGTTCCAATTGTCGGGAATCTCAATTCGATAGAGGCCGCCGTCGTATTTGCCGAAGTAGGCTTTCGCGCCCGGCAACGCGTCGAACGCAGGGTCGCCAGGCTGCCACGTCTGCACCGGACACGGCAGCGCCGCAATTCCTGGTCGGGTCGACGCGAGCGTCGGCTCGGTCGAGGCGTACAGCGCAAGGGCCGCGAAGATCGACGCTCCGGCGAGAGCTTTCAGGCGCACGGTTATCGACTGGCAGGAAGCGCAAACGCCGTCAGCGTGGTCCCGGACGGCATCACCACGTACTGCCGTCCATCGATCGCATAGCTGGTCGGCGGTGCAAAGATCTGGGCGCCGGTCTGATATTCATAGAGCTTCTTCCCGCTGCTCGAGTCGGCCGCGAAGAACACGCCCTGATGATCGGCGCTGAATACCACGCCGCCGGCCGTGGCAAGAACGCCGGCCCACCCGGCGTCACTGTAGGTAATCTCCCACTTGCGCTCGCCGGTCATCGGATCGATGGCCCGCAGTGCGCCGTAGCGTTTCGGATCGGCAACCGGTGCGACCGTTCCGCCCATCGTGCGATCGCCGACTCCGGCGCTGGTCGGCGTCCGGCGCACGAACTTGGCGCACGTTTCTCTCGCCGTGACAAAGAACAGCCCCCGTGCGGCGTCGTACGACGGTGACATGAAGTTCGTGCCACCGTACCAGTCGGGACAGGTCACCGTACCGGCATCCGTCGGGTCGGTGTTCGGCAACAGCACGGGCCGGCCGTTGGCCGCGATTTCCTTGGCCCACGTGACGTTGACGAACGGCTTGCCCAGCAGGAACTCGCCGGTGGCGCGGTCGTTCACATAAAAGAAGCCGTTGCGGTTCGCCATCATCACGACCTTGCGCGGCCGGCCGCCGATGGTGAGATCCGCCAGCACCGGCACTTCGTTCGCGTCCCAGTCGTGGGTGTCGTGCGGCGTGTACTGGTAATGCCATTTCAGTTTGCCGGTGTCCGGATCGAGGGCGACCAGCGAACCGGTATAGAGGTTGTCGCCGGGACGGCTCTCGCCGTCCCAATCCGGGTTGGGATTGCCAACGCCCCAATAGAGCAGGTTCAGCGCAGGATCATAGGTGCCCGTCAGCCACGTCGGTCCGCCGCCGCGCTGCCAGATGTCGCTGTGCCACGAGTCGGCGCCGGGTTCGCCCGGCTCGGGAATCGTATAGAAACGCCACGCGCGCTGACCGGTGGCCGGGTCGTAGGCGTCGATGAAGCCGCGATTGGCGTACTCACCCCCGGCCATGCCGACGATGACTCTGTCGTTGACGACCAGAGGCGCGCCGGTGGCGGCGAAGCCGTCTTTTACGGCGCCCATCTCGATGTCGTAGATCACCTTGCCGGTCTTCATCTCGAGCGCCACGAAGTGCGCGTCGAGTGTGACCATGAACAAGCGGTCGTGGTAGACGGCAAATCCGCGGTTGACGAGACCGCAACAGACCTTCAATCCCTCCGGCAGCGTTCGCTGATAGTGCCAGATCTGGCGACCGGTCTTGCCGTCGATGGCCCATGCGTGATTCAGCGACCCGGTGACGTACAGGGTCCCGTCGATCACGATGGGTGTCGCTTCGAATTTGAGCGGCACATTGGTCTGAAACGCCCATTGCGCCGCCAGGGTGCCGACATTTGCCGGTGTGATCTGGGTCAGCGGGCTGAACCGCTGACCGCTGTAGTCGCCCGAATGCGTCAACCAGCGGGCTGGATTGGCCAGGCCGTCGAGAAGGTCTTTGGTGCTGATGTCCTGTGCCCGGACGGTCGATACAGCGGCTAGGGTCGCGAACACTGCGACCGCGAAAAGGGTATGACGCGCTCTGAAAGTCATTCGGGATGCTCGCTCAAATAAGGAACGGTACCGGCGCATAGTATCGCCAAACATCCATTTCTGTCGGCCGAGCTCGGCTTCGCCTGATGTTCGCTCGCGAAATTCTTGACTGGGAGACCTGTCAATCCGTGTGATAGAGTTTTCGAGCGTCGGACGCGCCGGTTTCGCGTCCATCCCCTTTCTGAGCAATTCGATAGCAGTCAATCGCGGGTTTCCCGTCGACTGCCTTCAGGAGGCTATGAGTTCTCGTCGTTACACGGTAGTGATAGCCGACCGCTCGAGTGGCGCAATGCGCCACGTGACGGTTCACGTGCGTACGACGATTCTCGTTGTCGCCGGCATCCTCGCCCTTCCGGTCCTGATGGGCCTGGGCGCCAGATGGAGTGCCCACCAGGAAATCGACCAGCTCCGAGGCGCCAACTCGATGCTCCTGGTCGAAAACGGCAGCTATCGCGCGGCGACCGGCGAGTTGACCACGCAGATTCAGTCGCTCGAGGGCGTCATCAATGACCTGGGCGCGCGCGCCGCGCTCGATCCCAATCAGGCGCGGGCCATGGCCAAGCTGCCGGCGATCGTGAAGTCGCGAGCCAGCGGCGGCAGCAGTGTCGCGAGCGCCGCCGTCTCCGAGATTGCCGCGGCGGCTTTCGCAACGCCCGAAGATACCTTTGGCGTCCTCCG
>DASXGC010000196.1:0-1740 GCA_036489235.1 Vicinamibacterales bacterium | reverse complement strand
TGAGTTCTCCGCAGGTCGCTGGCAGGCAATGCGAACGCCAGATATTCGCCCGAGTAGTTGCCGCCACTGACGGCGACGACAATGTACTGCCTGCCGTCGAGCACATAAGTCATCGGTGATCCACTCTGGATCGCCGGCATCCAGACGGCTCCGAACTGACGGCCGGTCGCCTTATCGTACGCACGCAGCATCGCGCCGCGTGGATGCTCGGACGTCGTCGTCACCTGCGGATCGCCCATCACCACCATCGTCTTCGTAATCAGCAGGCCGACGCCGGCGGTGCCCGCCTGTCCGGTTTTCGGGATGTCCAAGCCGCGCAGCGCCGGATGATTGCGGACGTTATCCGGCGTGTCGCCGTGCGGCACGCTCCACTTCAACTGGCCCTTGTCGAGATCGATCGCGGACAGCACGCCGTACGGCGGCTTGACGATCGGCAGGCCCTGGACGTTCGGTCCGCCTGCCTCGGGCGCCGGCTGGGTTCCGCTCGGCGGCGGCGGCGCAACCGCCGTGCGCGCGCGTTCCGCGGTGCGCGGCGCATCCGCCGCGCAGCAGTCGCCCGGTCCCAGTACTTCGCGGAACTGCTGTCCCGCAATGCCCGTGACGTAGCGAATGTCCGAGAACCCGGCGGGCGGCTCGACCAGTGAGCGGACCGCGAATCCCGTATTGGCCGCGGGCGCGAACGCGATGTGGAGCTCGGGATCGTAGCCACCGCCGGGCCAGTTGGTCGCGGTGCCACCGCCGAGCGCGCCCAGAATGCCGTTGACGTTGCCCAGCACTGCCGGGTTGAACGGCGTCGGCGCGACCTTGTAGCGCTTGATGCGATCGAGCGCCTCCGTGCGCAGCGCGGGCGTGAAGTCGATCAGATCGTCCGGCACGCTGACGTAATTGCGCGCATACCGCAACGTGTCGGGCGGATGCGGCTGTGTCGGTGACGTCTTCTCTCCCGGCACATCGGACTGCGGCACCGGCTTTTCGTCGATCGGCCACACCGGCTGGCCGGTGACGCGATCGAAGACGTAGAGCCAGCCTTGCTTGCTCGGCACGGCGACCGCCTTCACCGGCCGGCCGCTGACGGTGATGTCCGCGACCAGCGGACCCGACGACATGTCGAAGTTCCAGATCGGATGGTGGACGAACTGGTAGAACCATTTTCGCTGACCCGTCTTGAGATCGACGCAGACGAGCGTCTCCGCGAACAGGTTGTTGCCCGGGCGATGGCCGCCGTAATAATCCGACGTGGGCGTTTCGACCGGCAGATAAACCAGGCCGAGGTCCTCGTCGACGCTAATCTGTGTCCACACGCCCGTGTTGCCGTTGTTCGCCCACGACTCGTTCTCCCAGGTATCGTTGCCGAATTCGCCGGGGCGCGGAATCGTGTTGAAGGTCCAGATCAGTTTGCCTGTGCGCGCGTCGAACGCGCGGACGAGGCCCTTTGTGTTGTTGTGCGTCGGAACGGTCGCGCCTTCGCGCATCGACGATCCGATGATGATCGTGTCCTTCACGACCGTCGGCGTCGCATGGATGCCGATCTCGCCCGTTTCCAGATCGATCTGCTGTCCCTTGCCGAGAACCGCGCCGACTTTCAGGTCGACCATGCCCTCCTTGCCAAACGACGCGATCGGCGCACCGGTCTTGGCGTTCAACTCGACCAGCCGGTAGCCGGTCGTCACGTAGACGATGCGGTCGTCGCCCTTGCCGTCGGTCCAGTACGAGACACCGCGTCCCGAGAGCTGGCGTGGC
>DASXGC010000187.1:0-3428 GCA_036489235.1 Vicinamibacterales bacterium | reverse complement strand
CGCGCCTACCGACAGCTCGGACGCTTCGAGTCGCGCGCGAATTTCGGCACCTGGCTCTATCGCATCGTCGCCAACTGTTCGGTGGATCTGATGCGCTCGAAACAGGCCCGCCACGATCAGATCCGCGGTGACAGCCTCGATGACGCCGCCGCCGCCGAGTTGCCGGACGCGAACGTCGCCGGACCGGATCGGCTGGCGCAGAGTGCGGAGATCGATCGGCGCGTCCAGGCCGCGTTGCGGGAATTGAGCCCGCTCGAACGCGCCGCGTTCACGCTCCGCCACTACGAAGGCCGATCGATCGACGAAATCAGCGCCGCGCTCGGACTGGGCACCAGCGCGGCCAAGCACAGTGTGTTTCGCGCCGTCAGAAAACTGCGGGTGGCGCTCGCCCCGCTGCGGAGCCTGGAATCGTGACCGAACATATCAGCGAAGACGACCTGACGCTCTACTACTACGGCGAGGGCCGGCGCCGCGACGCGATCGAACGGCACGTCGACCACTGCGCCGCCTGCTCGACGCTGTATCGGGAAATCGCCGGGACACTGGCGATGCTGACCGAGGCAGAGACGCCAGAGCGCGGCGATCAGTACGGCGCCGAGGTGTGGCAGCGGCTCCGGCACAAGCTGCCGGAAAAAGACGCCCGGTGGTGGACGGCACTCCTGCGATGGGAGCGCCTGGCACTGCTGGGAGCCGCCGCAGTGCTCGTGGTTGCGGCGTTTGTCGCGGGACGGGTGTGGCCGCATGCGCCGGAAAGCGCGCCCGGCGCAGCGTCGAACGCGCCGCTGGTTGCGCGCGGTGACACCGGCAGCGCAGCGGCGCCGGCGTCGAGGGCCGAGTCGGCGGCGGGCGTCGAGAGCCGCCAGCGCATTCTCTACACCTCGGTGGCGGATCATCTCGACCGCTCGGAGCGGATGCTCACCGACATCATGAATACCGCGGGCCACGCCGACATCTCGACCGAGCAGCGCTGGGCCAGCGACCTGCTCGACACCAGCCGGCTCTATCGTCAGGACGCCGTCGACGCCGGCGAACAATCGGTGGCCGGTGTGCTCGACGAGCTCGAACGCAGCCTGCTCGAAATCGTCCACAGCCCGTCGCGGATCAGCGCGGCGGATCTCGAACAAATGCGGCGGCGCATCGACGCGGCGGCGCTGCTCTTCAAGGTGCGGGTGATGAGCGACGAATTGCGGCAGCGCGAGCAGCCGCCGGAACGCTCACGGCCGCGAACGTCAACCCAGACCATCAGCTAATCACATGAACATGACACGCAGCTTTCAGACTCTTCTTGCCGCCACCACGATGCTGGCGGGTGCGGTTGGCGCCCAGGCGCAACCATCCGAGGCGGCGATGGCCGCCAAAGTGGCAGCGATCACCGCACGGACGGCGGCGGTGCACAGTTGGTCGTCACGCGTCGGCGTCGAAACGGACGCGTCGGCGGACGATCGCGCCGACGACCTTTACAGCGAGGGCCGCGACGCCATCGAAGAAGGCCGCTACGATCGGGCCATCCAGCGCTTCAATACGCTGATCGACCTGAAGTCGAGCCGCACTGACGCCGCGCTCTATTGGAAGGCTTACTGCCAGGCGAAGCTGGCGCAGCGCCCCGACGCGCTCAACACGCTGGCCGAATTGCAGAAGCGTTTCGCCGACAGCCGCTGGATCAAGGACGCCAAAGCGCTCGACGTGGAACTGCGCCAGGCGTCAGGCCAGACCGTGTCGCCGGCGTCGCAGGATGACGATGAACTGAAACTGATGGCGCTGCGCGGCATCATGCAGAGCGATCCCGATCAGGCGTTCCCGGTGCTCGAGAAGATGCTGAGCAGCACCAATTCGCCGAAGGTGAAGGACCGCGCGCTGTTCGTCCTCAGTCAGAGCCACTCGGCGAAGGCGAGGGAGATCATCGAGGGCGTCGCCAAGGGCAACGCCAATCCCGACCTGCAACTCAAGGCCATCCGCTACATGGGCATGATGAACGGCGGCGACAACCGACAGGTGCTCGCGGATATCTACAAGGGCTCCACCGACCCGGCGGTCAAGCGCGCCATCCTCCGCGGCTACATGATGAGCGGCGATCGCGACCGGCTCTTCACGCTGGCGAAAACGGAAACCGACGCCGGCCTGCGCAGCGAAGCGGTGCGTCAGCTGGGGATGATGCACGGCAGCAATGAGCTGAGCCAGCTCTATCAGACCGAGTCCTCTGTGGAGGTGAAGAAGCAGATCATCCAGGCGATGTTCGTCGGCGGCGATGCGGACAAGCTGATTGCGCTCGCCAAGACGGAGACTGATCCCGAACTGCGCAAGACGGCGATCCGCAACCTCGGCATGATGAAGCGCGAAGGCACGGTCGGAGCCCTGACCGGGATCTACGCTTCCGATGCCTCGGTCGATGTGAAAAAGACGGTCGTCAACGCGTTATTCATCCAGAACAACGCGACCGCGCTGGTGACGCTGGCGCGAAACGAAAAGAATCCTGAGCTGAAGAAGGAAATCGTTTCGAAGCTGTCGATCATGAAGTCGAAGGAAGCCACCGACTATCTGATGGAGCTCTTGAAGTGATTCCGTCTTTGCGAAATGCGATCGTGCTGGGTGCGGCCCTTGCCGCCGCACCAGCACTCGCACAAGGCCGGATCAGCGGCGCCACCATCACCACCCGGCCCGTGGTGCAGAATCTGGCAGCCGAGGTCCGCGCCACAGCCGGCCGCACCACTGGCAGCTGGATCGGCTATCGGATGCCGATGGTCGCGGGCCCGAGGCAGATGTGCTGCTACGACTCGGTCTCGAGCACCGACGCTGACGGCGCGAGCAGCTGCCGCCTCGAAAGCGGCGGGCTTACGATGTCAACCGGCGACTCGCGTGATGCTCGAAGTTCACGCATCGTGCTCGAGCCTCCGACCGAGTTTCTGATCCTTGCCCGGCTCGAAAACGGCGCGGTCACGCGCATCCGGACGTTCTCACCGGATTGCGATGTGGACGCGTCCGGCGCATCGTTTGCCTGGCTGACCGCGGTCAGACCGGACGACAGTCTCGCCTGGCTCGCGTCGCTGGTCACGTCCTCGGCTGAGACCGGCGAAGGACACGATCGGGTCGGCAAGACGTCACTCGCGGCGATCGCGCTGCACGAAGGCGGCGCGGCCGATCGCGTCCTCGAGGACTTCGTCGCGTCCAGCCGCCCCGAATGGCTGCGCGGCGAAACCGCGTTCTGGCTCGGCTCGACGCGCGGCGAAGCGGGCGCGACCGTGCTGGCGCGAATGATCGTCCAGGATCCGAGTGACAAGGTCCGGGACAAGGTGACGTTCGGGTTGTCGGTAAGCAAGTCGCCGCTGGCGTTGACGACGCTGGTCGCGGCGGCACGGGGTAACCGCAGCACCAGAGTCCGCGGTCAGGCGTTGTTCTGGCTCGCGCAGAAAGCCGGCCGCGACGCACTCGCG
>DASXGC010000113.1:0-1735 GCA_036489235.1 Vicinamibacterales bacterium | reverse complement strand
GACGTCAATTGCGGCGGGCAAGGCGGCGTTCACGAACGTCGGTTGCGTGTTCTGTCACACCGCGTCGTTCACGACCGGCAATACATCGATAGTGGCGATGCGCAAACAACCCGTCAATCTGTACTCGGACCTGCTGATCCACGACATGGGCGTCGGGCTCGCGGACGGCGTCAGCCAGGGTCAGGCGGGCCCACGCGAATTCCGCAGTGCCCCGCTCTGGGGACTCGGGCAGCGGATCTTTTTCCTGCACGACGGCCGAACTTCGAATCTGCTGACGGCGATTCGGGCGCACGCCAGCCAGGGATCGGAAGCGAATGGTTCGGTCGCGGCATTTGCGCTGCTGAGCGAAGCACAGAAACAGAACCTGCTGAACTTCCTGCGCTCGTTGTAAGGGAGGGCTCGGCCGACGCCCGCCGCTGATGGCGGGTGCCGGCCGTTCGACTGGAGGTCGCTAGGATTTCGGTTTGCCTGCTTCGCGGTAGCCCGCCTTGACCGCGTCCGCCTCGGTCATGAATTTCCCGTTCTTGGTGTTGCCGTAGTACTTGTCGCCTTCGCGATGGAACACCTTGGTGGACAGGTTGACCCAGACCATCCCTTTGACCGGCGGCGTCTGCGGTGTCCCCATCGTCGCTGTCGCGGTCTTGGCGGCAGTTGACGCGGTTGCGGCGGGGGCCGGCGTCGCAGCCGGTTTCGGCATCGGCGGCGGTGTCGCTGCGCCGACCGTCACCATCGAGGTGATCTTGTCGATGGTGCCTTTCGGCACCCCGGCCTTCGAGAGATCCGCGATCGTCGAGTAGGGGCGGCCGGCGATGATCTTCTTCGCGGTGGCTGGCCCGACGCCCGGCAGCACTTCGAGGTCGGTCTGCGATGCGGTATTCAGGTTGACGGGAGCGGTCGCTTGACCAGTCTTCGCCGGCGCCGCCTGGCCGGCGAACAGCGGCAGCGATGCGCTGAGCAGGATTGCGATCGACCACGCGATTGTTCTTCGCATCATCATGAGGTTCTCCCCGCTTCTACGCTTTCGTTATCACGCCGCCGGGCGTGAGCTTGTCCACCACTTGCGGCAACAACTCGGACAACTTTTGCGCCAGCACGTCGCTCGAGATTCCGGTTTTCGCGGAGAGCTGCTGCATCAGGTCTGGCCCGAGCGCCTGGTGCAGCTGATCCGCCGAGACCGGGTTGTTGGTTCCGGTACCCACCCACGACTTCACGGTCTCTGCGAGTCCGCCTTGTTCGAGCTTCGTGACGATGGCACTGACGCCACCCTGCTCATCAATCAGGTGACTCACGGCCGCGGCCATGCCGCCGCCGACCAGGCCGCCAAGAACGCCGTCGAACATTCCCATATCCCCTCCAATCAGGTTCTGGTCAGAGACTACACCGGCCACTGCGTTGCGGCTAACCTGTCAATTAGTACGAAGCCCGCATAGTTTCTTTATGCACAGTGCTCTTCACGACAGCGGGCTCAGCGGTTTATTGTCGTCAGCTGTCTCGCTTGCCGTGCATCAAGAGATCGAGTGCGTCGGCCATCGTGCCGGCGGGCGTGATCTCGCCGGCGTTGATGAAGAAAATCTCGTCGGCGTTGTCGATGGTATTGAGGCGGTGGGCGATGACCACCTTGGTCGTGGCCGCGGGGAGCTCGCGCAGGATCTGTTCGAGCAACTGCTCGGTGACGGTATCGATGTTCGCGGTGGCTTCATCGAGGATGAGAATCCGGGGCTCGCGCAGCACGGCG
>DASXGC010000108.1:0-2955 GCA_036489235.1 Vicinamibacterales bacterium | reverse complement strand
CCGACAGTGATTGCGACCAGCTGCCATTCAACGCGCCGACCATTGCCGTCGTCGCAGCCAACGCGCCAGATCAGCACGATGTGTGCGCCCAGCCGCCGGCGCAATGCCGAACGTCGCGCGATCAGGACCCAGGGGCCGTCTGCCTCACACCGATCGAGCGTTCGCCGGTCGCCAGCCTGAAGCAGCTGGCGCGCCCGCCGGACGCGCGCGGCTTCCGCATCCGCTTCAGTTTTGAGGATCCTGTTCGTCACGAGCGCTGATTCAAACGGCATCTTGTGTAGCCCCCTCGATCGCCAGCCGGGCATTCGCCTGTTCTTCATCAGCGCCGAGCGGGTCGGGGGCGCCGATGTCGCTTTTCGCGAGTGCGATCCGTTCGCGAAGGCGCTCGAAGATCCGCATCTCGCCGGTTCCGCCGGCAACGAAATGAAAGGCGTGGACGCGGCGCGTCTGGCCGATGCGGTCGACACGTCCGATGCGTTGCTCGAGGCGCATCGGATTCCACGGCAGCTCGAGGTTCACGACCAGACGCGACGCCGATTGCAGATTCAGACCTTCCGCTGCGGCGTCGGTGGCCAGCAGTAGCGGCATCTCGCCGGCCGCGAAGCGGCTGAGGACGGTGGCGCGCTCGTCGCGCGATAGTCCGCCGTGAAGGACGAGCGCCGGCCGGCCGATCACACGCGCGATCTGGATCAGTGTGTCGCGATACTCGGTAAAGACGATGGCGGGTTCGTTGGCGCGGCGAAGGAGGCGACGGATTGCGGCCAGTTTCGTTTCGTGCAACGACGCCTGACGAGCGGCGTTCGCGATTTGGGTCAACATCCGCTGTTCGCGTCCGGTGTCGGCGAGGCCGAGCTCCGGTGGCCACGACGGGGCTTCATCCGCCTGTACCAGCTCGCCCGATGGATCGCCAATCGGCAGTGAGAGCTGTTCCTCAGAATTCGCTTCGCCATGGGTGGCCAATGCCAGCCGCCGGCGATCGACCGATTGCGCGAGCGACCAGGCACTGGAAAATGCGCGCTTATGGAGGACCGACAGCGCGAGCCATGGTTCGCGCTCCCGGTCGAGTGAGTCGGCCCGAACCGCTTGCGCGTAGCGTTGCAGCAGCGTATGCATCCGCCGCTCGTCACTGCTCAACCTCACGCGAACGATGTGAATGCGCCGGCTCGCCGCCATGCCGACGCTCTGCCTCGATCGCCGGAATACCAGCAGGTCGTCGGTCGGGGTGACGGCACCGAGCGCACGCAGTGCGGCGAAGGATCGCCGATCGCCGCTGTGCGGCGTCGCCGTGAGGAGCAGGACGTATGCTGCTGTTGCGGCGAGCCTGTGGACGGCGTGCTGACGGTCCGAGTCGCCGCATACGCCGTGCGCCTCGTCGACGATGATGAGATCCCACCGGCATGAGGCAGCGGCGGGCAGCACCTCCGGCCGCTTGACGTAGTCGACCGACGCGATCGCCCCCGCGAGTGTGGACCACGGATTGATCCCGATCGGCAGCTCCGCGGTGAGGCGCCGAAGGCTGCGGGCATCGACGCTAGGCGTGTCGAGGCCGAATCGTTCGTTCAGCTCGTGTGACCATTGCTCGCGAAGACCGGCCGGTGCCAACACGAGAATCCGATCGACGGCGCCGCGAGCGCGCAATTCCGAGGCGATCAACCCGGCCTGAATCGTCTTGCCGAGGCCGACCTCGTCGGCGAGCAGCAGACGGGTGCCGAGACCGCGAAGAACGGCGAGGGCCGGTTCGAGCTGAAACGGCAGCATGTCGATGCGCGCATCGACGGCGGAGCGGAGTCCGCCAGGTGGTGTGTTGTCCGCCAGGAGCGCCCGAAGGGCGCGGCGCCAGCGGCGAGGTCCAACCACCCTCGCACCGCGGTTCCGTGGGATGTCCTCGACCACGTCGAATGGCGTGAGGATGTGACGTTCCAGACCGGTATTCGGGGCGGTCGTTCCGCTCAGCGTCACGACCTCGCAATCCTCGTAGGTCCGCACGTTCGCGACCCGCCAGCGACTGCCGCGTACCTGGACGTAACCGCCGGTCGTGAGTTGACTGGCTCGCAGAACTTTCATCGCTCGCGCGCTTCGCCCCGCAGGAAATGCCACCGCCGTCGTCGAGAATGCGAAAAGTGGCGGATTTCGAGCCGACGAAAGACGACGGTTGATGAGGCGGCAATTGAAGTGCCACGTTTGTAATGTCAATTACAGGTTCGTCGTGTCCCCAAGGCACTGATGCGCACCAGTGACTAGATTGCCTCGCATCGCCGTGGCACGTGGGTTGCGGCGCAAGGATTGGTGATCACGGCCAGGCGCGTCCGCGGCTACGCGACAGTCGGGGCGATCTGTCTCTGGGCGATCGTTGCGCTCGACTTTTCGATCGCCGGCCCGATGGATCGGCTTGGCAAGGTCAAGGGCACGGACTTCCTCCATTTCTACGTCATCGGATCGATCGCGCGCCAGGGCCGCTGGAACGAGCTGTACGACGCGGGCGCCCAGTACGATCGCGCGCGCGCGCTCGCGCCAGACTCCAGCGAAGTGATCTTCGTTCCGGTAGAGAGTCCGCAGCTGGCGTTGCTGTTTGCCCCCCTCACGGCGTGGAGTTACACCGCGGCGTTGATGGCGTGGCTGGCGATTGGCGGCATGCTCTACGTCATGTCTTGCTGCCTGTTGTGGAGAGACGTGACTGCGCTTCATCCATATCCCAAGGTGTTCGTGGCGGCGTGCGCTGCGTTTCCGGGGATGTTCACTGCGGTGTTGCATGGACAAACCGCGTGGCTCTCGCTGCTGTGCGTGGTCGCGGCGCTGGCGGCGCTGAGACGCGAACGCCGTTTTGCCGCCGGTCTGGCGTTGGGCTTACTAGTGTTCAAGCCGCATTGGGCGCTCGTCGCCGGCGGCCTCTTCCTGTGTGCCGGCGAATGGCGCGTCGTCGCCGGAATCGCGGCGTCGGCGGCCGCGCAGGTCGGG
>DASXGC010000142.1:0-16470 GCA_036489235.1 Vicinamibacterales bacterium | reverse complement strand
GCGATTGCCGCGGCGATCCGCGACGTAAATCTTCCCGTCCTTCGAACCGGTGATGCCGTGCGGCGTTGAAAACTGCTGCGGCAGCGCACCGTTCACCATCGTCTTCGGGTCGAACCGCTCGGTATCGTCCGGCACCTTGCCGTAGGCGCCCCAGTGACGCAGGTACTTGCCGGTGGCGCCATCGAAGACGATGACGCGGCGGTTGCGGTAGCCGTCGGAGATATAGACCTCGTTGTTCGCGGGATCGACCCAGATGCCGGAGGGTCCACCGAGCAGGTGGGTGTCGGCGGAGCCGCCGGTCTTCTCGTACTCCCCGATCGTCAGCAGGTGCTTGCCTTCGCGCGTGAACTTCATCACGCGATGACGGTTGTAGCTGCCAATCCAGACGAAGTCGTTGTGATCGACGAAGATGCCGTGCGGCTCACGCGGCCAGTCGGTCATGTCGGTGTATGAGCCCTGACCCCAACCCTGAATCAGTTTGCCGTTCTGATCGAACTCGAGGATTGGCGGCGCGGCTTTGCAGCAGGTGCCTATCTGCACCGGCTTTTCTTTGGCGGCCGCCGGCGCCGGCGCCGCTCCCCGCGCTGGCGGAGGAGGCACGACGTTCCACGGCTCCTCGTAGAGTTCCTCTTCGGTGAGCACTTCGGGGAGGTGCGTCACCCAGACGTGCTGCTTGGCGTCGACAAAAACACCGGTGACCGCGCCCATGATCCAGTGATTGGGCATCTCGAGCGGCCAGCTCGGATCGACTTTGAAGCTCGGTACTTTTTGTGAGGTCTGACCGTGCAGCTGCGATTGAGAAATCGTCAGCGCGCCGGCGGACAGCGCCAGCGCGGCAAGAACATGGCTCGTTCGGATCTTCGACATGCGTCAACTCCCGTGATGCGTGCGGTGACCGACAGTATATCTCCCGCAAATCGCCTGGTCCCTTCTCTGCAGAAAGTTGAATACAACCACAGACAACTCCACTAAGATGCCGCTCGAGGTCTTGATGACAAAACAGTTCGCCGGCGGGTTACTGGTACTCGGGTGCTGTCTGGTGTCCGCCGCCATCGTTCCGTACGCTGCGGCGCCGCCCGCTGATACCTACGCCGCGATTCGCGCGAACGACCTGCCGCGTGTGAAGACGCTCGTCGCCTCCGCCGGCACCGTGAATACCCCCGGCGAATTCGGCAGCACACCGCTGATGCAGGCGGCGATCGCCGGATCACCAGAAGCGATGACGCTGCTCATCGACGCGGGCGCCGATGTCAACGCGCAGAACGCATTCGGCACCACGGCGCTGATGATGTCGGTCGCTGATATCGACAAGGTCCGGTTGCTGCTGGCGCGCGGCGCCAACGTGAAAGCGGCGAGCAAGCAGGGACGCACGGCGCTGTTCCTGGCAGCGATGGGCGAGTCGTCTTCGGAGGTGGTCGATCTCCTGATTACGAAGGGCGCCGACGTTCGCACCAAGGATGTCTTCGGCAACTCGCTGCTTGTCGCCGCCACCGCTGGAAACGATCTCGTGACCATTCGACGGATGGTTGACGCCGGCCTCGACGTCAACAGCGCCGACCTCATCGGCTCGACACCGATTCTCGCGTCGGTGTACCACGGGAATCTGGAGGCGGTGAAGCTGCTGCTTTCGAAGGGCGCGAGCGCGAAGCCGGTGGCGCTGATGCCAGGTCTCTTCGACGGCGGTCACCCCAAATCCGGCCCTCTCGCGCTTGGGTCCGTGGCTCTCCTCCATCCGGCGGCAACCAGCGGTTCAGTGGACATGGTGCGGACGCTGATCGAAGCCGGCGCCGATGTCAACGCCAGGGACGGCCGCAACATGACGCCTTTGATGTTGGCTGTGGCCCGAGCCGATCAGGATGCTGCGGTGATTCGGCTGCTGCTCGACCACGGGGCGGATGTGACCCTCGTAAGCGCGGCTGGAGAGAACGCGGCGGACTGGGCCCGAAAGCTCGGCACGCCGGTCGCGCTGAAGTTGCTCAACGTGATCGCCACGCCGCCTTTGCAACCGGAGGCCGGCGCCACCGCGACGATCGATCCGAAAACGGCGGCCGATCGCGGCCTCGCGCTGCTCGAAACCTCGAGTCAGAAGTTCTACGAAGTCAGCGGCTGCGTGTCGTGCCACCACCAGAACGCCACCGGTCTCGCCGCCGGCGAGGCGCGCAGCAGAGGACTTCGTGTCGATGCGAAAGCCAGCGCCGCCCGCGTCGGCATGCTGGCCGACGGTCCGCCCATGCCGCTCTTGCTCGAGCGGATGGATATCGGCGTCCCCGAGATCCTGGCGTCGGCGCTCACCGCGCGAGCGGCTGAGAACGTTCCGGCCGATCCGATGAGCGACATGATCATCGCGAACCTTGCCGCCAGCCAGGCCGCTGATGGTTCGTGGCACCTGTTCGGTGGGATCGGCAACCGGCCGCCCACGTCGGAGGGCAACATCACCAGGGTCGCGCTGTGCATCCGCGCGCTCAAGGCGTACGGCTCTCCTGGCCGCGCCCGCGAAATGGCCGCGAGGGTGGCGAAGGCGCGAGGCTGGCTCGCGTCAGCTGCGACCGTCACCGCAGAGGATCGCAACATGCAGTTGCTCGGCTTGTATTGGGCTGGCGACGATCCGGCCTCGCTGAAAGCGCTGACCGACGCGATCCTTGCCCAGCAGCTGCCGAACGGCTCGTGGCGCGTGCACGACGGTGTCGCCGCTGATGCCTACGCTACTGGTCAATCGCTCTACGTTCTCGCCAAGGCCGGCGGTGTCGCGTCCGGCTCCGCCGCCTATCAACGAGGTGTTCGCTATCTCCTCGGGACGCAAAACGCCAACGGGTCGTGGCGGGTCAGCAGCCGCGCGCCGAAATTCCAGGCTTACTTCAATAGCGGATTTCCGTACGGCGGCGATCAGTGGATCAGCGCATGGGCCACGGGGTGGGCGACGATGGCTCTGGCGCAGACAGTGAACCCTTAAAGGGCTCCGCTGTCGTGTCCGGCTTGGCCGGAGTGTAGTGTCCGGCTTTAGCCGGACGGATCCAGCCCGGTCGGGCGCGTGAATGGGGGACGCGCTAAGGCCGTCCCCCGACCGAACTGGCAACTGAGACGATCGGCAGGCCGACGAACACGGCGTGGCCGACGAACTGCGTGAACCAGCGCGTGTTGAGCACCGGCGCGCGGTGCGTCATCGCCGGGATCACCACGAACGACATCACGACCCACACGAGCGGACCGAAGATCATCGCCATCTTCACGACGCCGCCGGGCGAGGCCAGCAGGCGCTGCACCCAGTCCATTCGCATCATGGCGAAGATGAAGACGGCGGACCACGCGAAGGCGACGCCGAAATGCATCAGCAGCCCCAGCGCGGCGGTCGGCGTCCCGCCCTCAATCGCTTTCGGACCGATCAGCATCGACGCCACTCCCTGAAACAGTCGCGTCGCCGTCGAGTTGTAGAAAAAAGCGCTCAGCATGCCCGAGAAAAGGCCGTCGGTGACGCCGGTGAGCAGCCCGGCGAGCACCAGCCGATTGACAGACGAGGACATTCAGCGACCTGCTTTCTCTGATGCGAGGTGGGCCGGACGCGCTATTTCGCGACGACGTACTTGATGGTTTTGAGCGTGGCCGGGTCCGAGGGCAACTCGGTCTGTCCCGCGGCGAATCCGCCCTTGCTGAGGATGAACGACAGGACGTCCGCGACTTCGGCCGGCGACAGACTGCCGGGCTTGTCGGCCGGCATGCTGATCTTGGTCCGGTCGTACAGGTCGCCGATGGTCGTGTCGATCCAATCCATGTCGAAGTCCTTGCCGACCAGCGCGGGGGTCTGCCCATCGCCTGAAAGATCCGGCTGATGGCAGCTCGCACACGCTCGCGTGAAGATCGCCTCGCCACGCTTGGCCTGCTCGGCGGTGTAGACGCCGTCCTGAGTGCTCTTGCCTTGTGCGGACACGACTACCAGTGCCTGCGCAATGATCAACGATGCCGCCGCCCACTTGAATGTCATGACCGATTCTCCGCAAGGCCCGCCGCGTGGCGGGCGAGATAGGCGACACGCGCGTCGAAGGTTGCGAAGCGCGGATCGCTGGTTTGTCCCTGCACAAACCGCGCGTAAATCTGTTGAATCACCACCGCGATCTTGAACACCGCGAAGATCTCATAGTATCGGATACCGGAGACGTCGCGGCCGGATTGGGCGGCGTATCGATCGACGATTTCGCCGGTCGTGAAATAGCCCGGCCGATCGGTCACGGTGGTGAGAGCGTCGTGCTGCCCTGGCGGCGCCGTCGGCGTCCAGTAGGTCAGCAGAATCCCGACATCCACCAGCGGATCGCCGAGTGCGCTCATCTCCCAGTCGAACACCCCCACAATCCGCCCCACATCGTCTTCGGCCACCATGACGTTGTCGAGTTTGAAATCGCCGTGAACGACCGATGGCCGTTCCGGATCGGGTGGAAGATGCACCCGAAGGTAGTCGGCGAGGGCGTCCATCTCGGCGAGTGGGGTGGTTTGCGATCGATGCCAGCGATCGGTCCAGCCGCGCACCTGCCGCTCGAGGAATCCGGATGGCTTGCCGAGTGTATTGAGTCCGTTCGCGGCGACGTCAATGGCGTGAAGGCTGACGAGCGTGCTGATGAGAGACTCGCTGAGCCGGCGTCGCGCCGCGGGATTCGCCAGCGCCGGCGGTTCCTCGGTGCGGACGACGACTCCGTTGCGACGCTCCATCGCGTAGAACACCGAGCCGATGACGCTGCTGTCTTCGCAGAGCAGATACGGCCGCGGCGCCAGCGGAAAGACCCGGTGCATCGCGTCCAGCCAGCGGAACTCGCGCGCCATGTCGTGCGCGGTTGGCGGCACCGGTCCGAACGGCGGCCGCCGGACGACGACATCTGCGGCGCCGAAGCGAAGGAGGTACGTGAGGTTCGAATGGCCGCCGGGAAATTGCGCGACCTCCGGTTCGGCATGGACGTCGAGCCCGGCTATGGCGCAGCCGGGCAGCCGTTCGCGCAGCCAGGACACTAGACGATCCCAGTCAAGCTGCTCGCCGGCACGGACCGCCCGCGCGTCCGGTTCCATGGCGGAAAGGCTATCATGCGCGCCATGCGGTTCGAACACTCCGAGAAAGCGATCGCTCTGCAACAGCGACTCACAGCGTTCATGGACGAGCATGTCTATCCCAACGAGGCGACGTTCCATCGGCAGATCGCTGACGGCGATCGCTGGCAGCCGACCGCCATCGTCGAGGAACTCAAGCCTAGGGCTCGCGCCGCCGGTCTCTGGAATGTGTTCCTGCCTGAGAGCGGATACGGCGCCGGGTTGACCAACATCGAGTACGCGCCGCTCTGCGAAATCATGGGACGCGTGCCCGGGTTCGGGCCGGAGGTCTTCAACTGCTCGGCGCCTGACACCGGCAACATGGAGGTGCTGGTGCGTTACGGATCCGAAGCGCAGCGCAAGCGGTGGCTGGAGCCGCTGCTCGCGGGCCAGATCCGCTCGTGTTTCGCAATGACCGAGCCGGAGGTCGCTTCGTCTGACGCCACCAACATCCAGTCCCGCATCGAGCGCGTCGGCGACGACTACGTGATCAACGGCCACAAGTGGTGGACATCAGGCGCTGGCGACCCGCGCTGCAAGATCGCCATTTTCATGGGCAAGTCGGATCCTGCCGCGCCCCGGCATCAGCAGCAGTCGATGATTCTCGTGCCGATGGACACCCCCGGGGTGACCGTTCGCCGGATGCTCACGGTGTTCGGATACGACGACGCGCCGCACGGACATGCGGAAATGACGTTCGAGGACGTGCGCGTGCCGGCGTCCAACGTGCTCCTCGGCGAGGGCCGCGGCTTCGAAATCGCCCAGGGCCGGCTCGGACCTGGGCGCATTCATCACTGCATGCGCCTCATCGGTGTGGCCGAGCGAGCGCTCGAGGCGATGTGCCGGCGCGTGAAGCAGCGAGTGGCCTTTGGGAAGACGCTGGCGGAGCAAGGCACGATCCGGTCCGACATCGCCGAGTCGCGCATCGAGATCGATCAGGCACGGCTGCTGACGCTGCAAGCGGCCTGGCTGATGGACACGGTCGGGAACAAAGCCGCGCGCCGCGAACTGGCGATGGTGAAGGTTGCGGTGCCCCGCATGACGCTGCGCGTCCTCGACCGGGCGATCCAGGCGCACGGCGCCGCCGGCGTCAGCGCCGACTTCCCGCTGGCGGCGATGTGGGCGCATACGCGAACGATTCGGCTTGCCGACGGCCCGGACGAAGTCCACCGCGAGGCGATCGCCAGGCAGGAACTGAAAGACAGCAGGTAGGACTATGGTTTCAGCGCATCGAGGAAGAACTCCATCATGCGGTCCTGATTCATGCTGCTGTGTCCCTGATCCGGACCGACCTGGACATCGAAGCTCTTACCGGCGGTCTGGAGCGCTTTGATCAGCTGCAGCGAGTTCGCCGGGTGGACGTTGTTGTCGGCGCTGCCGTAATACAGCATCAGCCGCCCTTTGAGGTCCTTCGCATAGGTCATCGCCGTCCCGGCGTCGTAGCCCGCAGCGTTCTCCTGCGGAATCCACATGTAGCGTTCGGTGTAGATCGTGTCGTAGTTCCGCCAGTCCGTCGGCGGAGACGAGGATGCTGCGGCCGCGAACACTTCTGGATGGCGCAGCAGACCCATCAAGGACGCATAGCCACCGTAGGACGCGCCGAAAATACCCACGCGGGCCTTGTCAACGTAGGACCGCCTCCAAAGCTCCCTCACGCCTTCCGCCATATCGTCGATCTCGGTCTGGCCGAGTTTCTGGTAGATGGAGTCGAGCGACCGTTTGCCGAGGCCTGGTATCGCGCGTGAATCGAGGTTGACGATCAGGAAGCCGTACTCGGCGATTGGACGCGGCAGGACGAATGTCTCGCGTGCTGTGAGTTCGGAAAATTCCGGCCCTCCGTACACCTCCACCAGCACCGGATAGCGTTTCGCGGGATCGAACGTGGTCGGAAATTGAATCAGTCCACGCAGCGTGGTGTGGCCGTCCACCGCGGTGTAGGTGAACAGCTCCGCCTTCCTGGCGTTCAGCGCCGCAAATTTCGTAGCATCACTCTCGGCCAGCATGGTCAGAGCGGTGCCCGTGTTCGTGTCCTTCAGCCAGGTCGCCGGCGGCGTGTCGTGTGTTTGTAAGACGTCCACGAAATACTTGCCGTCAGGCGACACGCTGCACGGAAACGGGATTCCGGGTTGCTCAGGACGCGATCCGAGGCCGGGAATGCAGCCACCGATCGTGTGGGTGAAAGCCGGGTCGGTCAGCCGCCGATCGCCGGTACCGTCGAGACCGACGCGGTGCAGCTGCAACTTCAGCGGATTGTCGCCGTCACGAGCGGTGTACAAGACGCGCCCCTCGGCCTCGTCGATCTTGACGAGAGCCGCCGCTTCCGTCGTCGTGAACCTGGTGAGCGGCGCGATCAGTGCCCCGGACAGGTCGTACAGGTAGAAGTTATTCCAGCCGTTCCGCTGCGACTCCCAGATGAACCGGCGGCCGTCCGCGAGAAACACCATTCGCGGCGCCTCCGTCACCCACCCGGTCGGCCATTCCTCGCGCAAGACGACGCGGGTCGCGCCGCTCGACGGATTCGCGGCCACGACCTCCATGATGTTCTGCCGTCGATTCGTGCGGAAGAACAGCAGCTCACGTCCATCGCGCGTCCACTCGACGTGGTAGACGTAGTAACCGACCACGGCGTTGTCGAAGGGCCGGCCCGAGCGGACGTCGATCTGGCGCGATTGTTTCGTCGCGACGTCGTAGACGAACAAATCGACGACTGGATTGGCGCTGCCGGCCTTCGGGTACGCCTCCGAATCGAGCGTGTCCTGAACCTTGGTCTGATTGAACGCGACGTAGTAGTCAGGCACCTCGTGTTCGTCGAACCGGTAGTAGCCGACTCTTGTTCCGTCCGGCGACCACCAGATGGCGGTCCGCTGATCCAGTTCTTCGCCGTAGACCCAGCTGGCGGTTCCGTATTTGACCCGCGTCGCGACGCTGCCGTCGGTGGTGATGGCGATTTCGCCGCTGCCGTCCGTGGCGCTGAGCCAGACGTTGCGGTCGCGGTAGAACGCCTTCTGCGAGCCGTCGGGTGAGAGGGCCGAGTCGAATTGGCGTCCGCGATCCGGCGGGGTGTTCGCGGTCCCGCGACCGCGGCCGTTGCCGGTCGCTGGGTCTTCGACCGGCGTGGTGCGTCGACTGGCGATCTCGTATCGAAATCGTTTGCCGTTTCTGGCGTACTCGAACGTATCGCTGTCCGCCGCCCAGGTCACCCCGAGGGCGCCGCCGGCCAGCGCCGGCGCGTCGCGAGCGATGCGCTGCGCCTGTTCGTAACCGGGCATCGCGCGCAGGCGATCCTGAGCGGCGATCCCGCCCGGCTGTGTCAACGCAAGACCGAACGCGATCCATCGAACTCCCCGCATACGATGACTATAGCAAGCCGTTCGGACTGATGAGTGGGGCGGGCAGTGGCGATGCAGCGCCATCGAGCCAGCGAACGGGCCGATTCAGGTGCGCCGATCTAGGGAACGACAACGCGGAAGGGGACGAGCGCTCGAGGGTGAAGCTCGCCCTGGACGGCTTCGACGGCGACGATGAATTCGCCGCGGGCGGTCGAGACCAGCGGCAGGTCGATCTGATATTCGCCGCTGGTGGCCTGCGGGACCGCCGTGAGTTCAGCCAGCGGCGCGCCGGCCTTGGTCAACAGGTGCGCGGACACGGCGGCGTCCTTTGCGGCGCTTCCATACAGCGCGAAACGGATGAACAGACGATCGGCGCGGGTGAAGTCCCGCCCGGCGAACGGCGCCGGGTGAGCGAGGCCGGCGAGCGCGCGAACCTCCGCCATGCTCCTGGCCCGCAGCACGATCGGCGAGCTGATCGCGAGCTGCGCCGATGCAAGATCCGGAATCGTGACCGGCTGCAATTCCTCGTCGATGATGTTGCCGGCCGCGTCGCGGACCGCAATGTTGAGGCGGAAGTTGCCTGGCGGAGTCACAAACGAGACCACGCCGGTGTCGATCGGGCTCTCGAACGAACGGTCCGAGCCACTTCCCTTGGTCGAGACCGCGACGATTCGATTGTGGTCGCCCGACGCTGGACGTGCACGCGATGTCCACGCCACGGTGACCTGGGTCTGCGCATCAGCGCCGAGCGCGGCGCCGACCCATACGTCAAGCAAGCGCTCGGGACGAGGCGGCGCCAGCTTGGCCGCCGCAGTCGTGAGATCAGCGGGCACCGCTTCGGCGGCGGCGACCACCGCCTTCTCTTTCTCGATTTCCGTGAGGCTCGGAGCCCAGTAGCCCTTACGGGCGCGCACCTCGGCTCCGGGCCGCTTCACCCGCACGCCGATTTTGTGATATTTGCCGTCGACCGGGTTCTTGCTCGAGACGTAGCCGATCAGATAGAACGCACTCGAGTCCTTGACGATCTGACGCATGGCGTTCGCAGGGGCGTTGCTGTTGACGAAGGCCTGGCCGCCGGTGTCGTCGGCGATGGTCCGCAGCGAGTCCATCACCCCGCCGGTCAGTCCTTTTGGATCGACCGTGTAAATAGCGACGTTGTTGTCATTGGCGGCCTGCGTCATCTCTTCGATGTCACGCATACCGTCGCGTCCGAGTCCGTACAGGCCCTGGCTCACGAAGATGATCGACTTGCGGCCTTCCTTCAGGCTGCCGAGATGCACGGCCGCCGACTTCAGCGCCGACAGGGTGACCTCCGACCGCAGCCGCTCGACGTCGTGGCCGAGCTGCGCTTCTTCGAGCACGCCTCGTGGCGGCATGTAGACACCGAGACGCCCTTCAAGCTTCTTGATCTTCAGTCCGAGTTCGCCGCGGTCACGACTGAAGCGCAGGGCATCCATCGGCGTCAGCGGTTCCATGAGCGCGACCAGATCGGTCGGTCCGAACGACGAAGCGAGGAAGTCGGTGAGCGTCTGACGACCGCGGATCGCATTCGCGAATCGATCGATGTGGTAGTCGTCCCAGAACACCACGAACACCCGGACATCGTCCCGCGCCGCTTCGGCGGCGGCATGTTCGGGCGAACGGATCGCCAGCGAGTCGCCATCATTATCCGTGCGGCGCCCGCTGGCGACGACGAACTGGAACGATTGAACCGTCTGCGGAACGCCGTCCTCTTCGAGCGCGAAGTCGTCTGCGGTCAACGCCGCCATCAGCTCGCCATGGCGATCGACCACGGTGACGTCGACGCGGACCAGGTTGGCCTCGGCGCGGAACACCGGCGGCGGTTGTGGCGGTTGCTGCCCGGGCTGTTGTGCCGGCGCTGGAGCGGTCGGCGGTGTCGATGGTTGTTGCCCGGCGGTCTGTTGTGCCGCGAGGACTGTGACGGCGGCGACGACCGCCATCCCGGCAATTGCAGCCAGACGCATGACTAGATCATACCGCGCGGTCCGGCGTCTCGCGAACATGAGTTCTTGTCGATCGACCGTGATCGCTGGTTGCTTGGGGAACGCGTTTTCGTCAGGCTGAACCACAGAGACACCGAGACACCGAGCCGCTCGATTCGATGGCCCGCCGCGACGCGGCGATTTCAGGCAAACCGATCGCCGATACGAGTCGGTCATGCCTTTCTGAGATCGACTCGTATTCGGCAATCGGTTTGCCTGAACCCACGGCCAGCCATGCTGGCCGTGTCCCTTCGAATCGATCTATCGACGCCGGAGCTCCCCGAGCATCTCGTCGCGACCGGTGTCGCAGTCTCACGCTTCGCAGTTTCGGCATGGGATCTCCGAGCCGCTGTGACTCGGTGCCTCTGTGGTGATGAATTCAGAAAGTCAGGCTGGCGTCGACAGCGACGCGCGTGCCCGCGCCGATGCCGTGCGCGACCGCGAGACGGAGACGAAAGAACGCCGCCGACACCCACACGCTGCCGCCGTAGTCCTGCTTGAACTTCTGGTCCGCGAGTCGTGCGCCGTAATCCCACACCGTGCCGGCATCGGTGAAGGCGCTGACGCCGAGTTTGCCGATGTGCAACGGCGAGGTCAGTGGCAGAATCAGCTCGCCGGTCAGCGCCACGAGATTGTCGCCCACCGCGCTGCCAGCCGAGAAACCTCGCAGGTTCGACGTGCCGCCCAGCAGCGGCTGCAGGTACGGCGGCATCGCCTGGTCCGAGGTCACCGATTGAGCGCGAACCGCCAGGATGCTCTGTCCGACGAGGCCGAGATAGCCGCGCGCGTCGAGCTCGGTTTGATTGGCGCCGAAGCCGAGGTGATTCCACCGCGCTTTCGCGTAGACGGCATTGCGGGCGAGCATCGGATCGAGCCGCGTATCCCAGATCACGTCCGCACCGACATCGCCATAGCTGTTGGTCAGGGTGCCGAACGACACGTGCTGCCATCCACCGTCCACGCCGACCCGCAGATGCGGAATCACCGTGCGTTCGCCGCGCGCCCACAAGTGTTCGCGGTTGTCGTCGAGCTCGTAGAACGGGTTGGTTCGGCCGGTGATGGCGGCGCCGGCGGTGATGCGATCGACCGGTCCGCGCTCGAGCGTTTTATCCAGTTCGATCGCGGCCTGCTTCTGTCCGCCCCAGGTCAGCGGAAACGACAGCCGGCTGTGTGCGCCGAGCGGATCGGGCCGGGCGAATTGAGCGCCGTAAGTAAATCCATAGCCGTCCTCGAAGCTCAGGATCGGCAGGAACAACAGCCGCGGGCCGTGGCTCTTCACCGCCCGCACGGGGTGATCGTCGTCGCCGGTCGTCTCGATATGGACCGCGCCTTCGTCGACGATGACGACCAGGACGATTTGGGTGGGATCAGAGATGGACGCGAAGCGCTTCAGCACCTCGACGTGCTCGAAGCGCCTGGTCGCCCGCAATCGCGCCGCGACCTCGTCCACCGTGGTGGCTTCGACCGGCGTTCCGACCTGGACGCCGGTGAGGTTACGGATTTCTTCGTCAGGCGTGGCGGTGTTGCCGTGGACCTGAATCGCGGTGATGGTTTCGGTTTGTGATGGAGTGGCGGTCGCGGCGCCGGCCGGCGCCTGCAGCAGCGCAACCACGAGCATCGCCCACGGCGTCACCGTTATTTGACGCCGACTTTGCTGGTGACGTCGGGCTGACGGTAGTCGTGGTATTCGAGGCCGTAGCGCATGTCGAACTCGCCGACGGCCAGCGTCAGCGCGAGCGAGACGTTCAGGCCGCTCGGCAGCCACACGTCCGGAAACGCCTGCGTCATCGTCATCGACGCCTTGACGTCGTTGATCTGGACCAGCCACTGCGCCGGCAGGAAGTCGAGCGCGACGTTGTCGAAGGTGTACTTGATGATTTGATGCGCGGTGGGTTCGACCCACAACGTGACCAGCGAGACCTTGTTCATCAGCCGCTGGAATTCGGCGTCGCGGGCCTTGTCGGCCGTGGTCGGGCCTTCGGCGCTGTGGCGGCGGTCGGTGCCGCCGAACATTTTCGCCGGGTAGTACTCGATGCGCAGCGTGTCCCGTCCATCGACCGTTTCGTGGCCGACCAGCGCGTATTTACCCTCTTCGAACTTGAAACGAAGGAAATACGCCGACGATATGAACTGCGGCTCGCGGGACTGGCGAATCAGGCCGTCGAGGTCGCGTGGCGTATCGGCCGCGGCGAGCTCGAGGTCGCTGGCCTGGCCGCGCCCACCGCGCTTGTCGCGCGCCTGGACGCGGCGGAGATAGTCCGCCTCGAACTTTCGGCGGTCCGGCTCGCTGATCTGGACGCCGTTGAACTTGAGCGGACTTCGCACAAAGAAGCCGTCCCGGATATACCAGGTGTATTCGCGGCGTTCGCCCCAGATCGGCACGTGGCCGGGACCGCGCAGGTCGATCTCTTCCCGCTCATCGAGCACGTACTGCTGAAGCTTCTTCCAGTTGTCGTCGCGACGAGCGAGCACGTCGCGCATGAAAGCGTCGAGGTCGGTTTGCGCGGCCGGAACGGCAGTCCAGGCGGTCAGCGCCAGGGTGGCGGTAAGGAGGGTTGCGACCAGGTATGACGGACGCATGGCTCAGAGTATCAGACGGGGTGACAGGTGCTAAGGTTCTGAGTGGGCCGGTCCTGGCCTGCGGCTTGCTGAGGAGTTGCGCATGAGCACCGTTCTTCTGGTCACGAGCTTGTTGGCTGCGGTTGTGACCGCGCCCGATATGCCGGTGAAGGTCACGAAAGTGACGCCGGCGGCTCAAGGCAGCCGCATTCAGCTGACGAACGTCAGTGAGCGGGGCGTGACCGCCTGGGCTGTGGCGACTTCGACGACCTCAGGCGATCGCACCCATCGTGAAGTCGCGACCGCCGACGGCTACCTCAGTGAACTGACGCACGGGCTGCCGGGCGCATCGGCGCAACTCGAGCGCTTGTCGCCGGGCGAAGTGCGGGAGATTTCGGTTGGCGCGATACCCGCTGGCGCGACCGTCGAAATCGTCGCCGCAGTGATGGACGATGCGACGGCGGTGGGGGACGAGACGGTGATCGCGTCCATCTTCGCGCATCGCGTGAAAGAGCGGGATGCGCTTCGCGCCGTCGTGGACAGCTTCAACGCCGTGCTGCCGTCGCAACAAGGTCCCGAGGCGCTGACCGCCCTGCGAGAGCGTTTCAGCGCGCTCGCGCAACGCGACGACTCGGTGCCATGCCGCGCAGCGCTGGACGCCGTGCAGAACTACTCGAGCAAGACCAGCGCGGACGACATCAACCAGTCACTGCGCGCCTACGCGGCGTTCGTCACGAAGCAATACGAGTTGGCGGTCAAACACGCGACGCGCAGGTCCGGCTAGGCTTGACGCTACAGGTCCGGCTAAAGCCGGACACTACAAACATTCCGCACGTCGCACCGCGCACCCCGCACCCCGCACCCCGAACCCCGAACAGTTACCACCCAACGGGCTTTCCAGCAAGCTGCTGGTCGAGCCAAGCGGAGAGCGGCGCGAAGTAGTCCAGAATCGCGGTCGCGTCCATCTGCTTCGAACCGGCCAGCGCATCGAGCGCCTCGGGCCAGGGGCGTGACGATCCCATCGAGAGCATCGTGTTCAGCCGTTCGCCGGCGGCTTTGCTCTCGTAGATCGAGCACCGGTTGAGCGGGAGTGTGCAGCCGGCGGTCTTCGCGAGCGCCCGATGAAACTGGAACTGCAAGATGTCCGCGAGGAAGTAACGCGTGTAGGGCGTGTTGTCCGGCACGTGGTACTTGGCGCCGGCGTCGAAGAACTCCTCGCCGCGAGGCGAAGGCGGTGCGACGCCCTGGTACTTCAGCCGCAGCGCCCACCAGGCCTTGTTGTAATCGGCCGGCGTGATTTCGCCGGAGAACACTTTCCAGCGCCATTGGTCCACCATCAGCCCGAATGGCAGGAACGCGATTTTGTCCAGCGCCCGGGTCAACAGCAGACCGATGTCACGTGACGTGTCCGGCGCCTGACTCAGGAGGCCAATCTTGACGAGATATTCCGGAGTGACCGACAGGGCGATGGTGTCGCCGATCGCTTCGTGAAAGCCGTCGTTGGCGCTGTCGCGGAAGAGTACCGGCTGTCCCTTGTAGGCGCGCTGATAAAAGTTGTGTCCCAGTTCGTGATGAATCGTGGTGAAGTCCTCAGCCGTCGGCTCGATGCAGATCTTGATGCGCAGGTCGTCGAGGTAGTCGATGTCCCAGGCGTTTGCGTGACACACGACCTCGCGGTCCCTGGGACGCACGAACAGCGATCGTTCGAAGAACGTTTTCGGCAGCGGCGCAAACCCCAGCGACGTGTAGAAATGCTCGCCGGTCCGTACCATCTCGAGCGCCGTCATGCTCCGCTTCTTCAGGATGTCCGACAGTGAGTAGCCTGGGTCGGCGTCCGGTGGCGCGACCAGCGGGTAGACGTTCGACCAGTCCTGCGCCCAGATGTTGCCGAGCAGGTGCGCAGGAATCGGACCGCTGGCCGGGACGATGTCACCGTATTTTTCGCGGAGCTTCAGGCGCATGTACGCGTGCAGCTTCAAGTAGAGCGGGCGCACCTGGTCCCAGAGCCGATCGAGCTCGGTGCTGAACGCATCGGCCGGCATGTCGTACCGGCTCCGCCACATCGCGCCGGTGTCGGCAAAGCCAAGTTCCTTCGCGCCTTTGTTCGACAACTCCACAAAACGCTGATAGTCCTTGCGCATCGGCGGCGAAATCGTGTGCCAGCCTTCCCAGGCGGCGCGGATCGCGGCTTCGTCGCCAGGCATCGAGACGATTCGCGATACCTCGTCGATGTTGCGGCAGGTGTCCGGCCGGCCCGGATCAGGGCACCACTTCCCCTTGCCGTACGTGGACTCGAGCCGCGCCATGATTTTCGAGAGCTCGTCGGAGTCCTTCGGATCCGACGGCGAGGCCAGCACGAGCGACACCTTCAGCAGGTTCAGTTGGCGGCGCTCCGAAGGCGAGACTTCCACCTTGTCGTATTTCGTCGCCTCTTTCGCGAAGCGCGCGCCGGCATCGTTCGCCGCCTGGTTGCCCCGTGCGGCGATCGCTTCGGTGTCGTCGGTGATGAAGTTCTGCTGGACCCAGCCGGCCTGGCCTTGCTCGATGCCAAGCTTCAGCGTCGTCTCGTTGGCGGTGGCCAGAAAAGCCGAAGCCGCTGCAGGTGTCGGGGTTGAAGGTGAGGGCGCCTGCACGGCGCAACCGACGAGGACTGTCGAAGCCGCAAGCGGCAGAAGACTCCTGATCGTCATGGTCTAAATTATAGGTTCCATGCGCATCGGCATCGACCTCGGCGGCACCAAGATCGAAGCGCTCGCGCTGGCTGAAGATGGCCGCGAGCAAGCGCGGCGGCGGATCACCACGCCACGAGGCGACTATCAACAGACCTTGCAGGCGATCGTCGATCTGATACGGACGCTGGAAGCCGAGCTGGGTGAGACCGGCACCGTCGGGGTTGGTATTCCGGGGACGATTTCTCAGACGACAGGTCTGGTAAAGAACGCCAACTCGACCTGGCTGATCGGTCGGCCACTTGGCGAGGATTTGCCTTCGCTGCTCGGGCGACCGGTTCGCTTCGGTAACGACGCCAACTGCTTCGCGCTGTCGGAAGCGACCGACGGCGCGGCGGCGGGCGTTCAGGTCGTCTTCGGCGTGATTGTCGGTACTGGCACTGGCGGTGGCGTGGTCGTCAACGGCCGCGTGGTGGTGGGGGCTAACGCGATCGGTGGCGAATGGGGTCACAACCCACTGCCGGCGCCGCGAGACGACGAGCGGCCAGGTCCGCACTGCTATTGCGGACGATACGGCTGCATCGAAACGTTCCTGTCCGGACCAGGACTGGCGCTCGATTACGCAGCGTCCGGCGGCAGCGAGGGGTTAGCCGCCGAGATCGCCGATCGAGCTGCTGCCGGAGAGGCCCGTGCGGAGGCCGCATTGGTTCGTTACGAGGATCGCATGGCCCGGGCGCTCGCCGCGATTGTCAACGTGCTCGATCCTGACGTCATCGTGATGGGCGGCGGGCTGTCGAAGATGGCGCGTCTGTACGAATCAGTGCCCCGGTTGTGGCGGCCGCACAT
>DASXGC010000039.1:0-7810 GCA_036489235.1 Vicinamibacterales bacterium | reverse complement strand
GACATCCCAACCCGCCTTGGCCGCGCGCGCCGCAAGAAAGCAGACGAAGTTGGCCATGTTGCCGCCGCTGACCAGGAGACCACCGCAGTCAGCGGGGTAGCCGATGAGCTCGGCAATCCATCGGACCGTCTGCGCCTCGATCTCAGTCGCCGCCGGCGACAGCGTCCAGGCGCCGACATTCGGGTTCAGCGCCGAGGCGAGAAAATCGCCAAGGATTCCGATCGGCGCCGGCGACGCCGTGATGTAGCCGAAGAACCGCGGGTGTCCGTTGAACAGCGAGTGTTCGAACAGCAGCCGGGCCGTGTCTTCGAGCAGCGCTCCAGCGTCGGTGCCTGCTTGAGGAAGCGGCCCCGTCAGGTCGAGCGCCTCGCGCACGGCTGATGGTGATTCGTTCCGGGTCACCGGTCCCTGCGGGATCGATGCGAGAAGCTCCGCGACTCGATCCACCAGCTGATGTCCGAGGACGCGAAACGTCGCGGCATCCATCGCGAGCGGCGAGCGTCGTCCCGAATCGCCATCCATCCCGACTCCTTGTATGCCAGATGCGGGCCTAAAAGGCCCGCGCTTCGGTGGTTTCGTTGTCAGGTCGCAATCCCGTCGAACAGTCCGTTCTCGCGCGTCCGTCCCCCGTTGACGGTGCTGAACGCCCGATAGAACGACTGCCGGCCCCAGAGCGCCTCGTGGTGTTCGGGCGACAATTCCTTCAGCCGCTCATAGGCGGCGACCTGAGACTCGTGGCACGAGACCGCCCGCCAGACTGTCGGCCAGAAATCGCGTGTGTCGATCATCGTTGTAATCGCCCAGTCCGGCCACGGCAGCGCCTGTCGCTCGACGCCGTCAACTGTCGAGATCAGCTTTCGAAAGGCAGCCTGATGCACCGCCCACGTCGATTCCGGCCAGGCGATGTAATACAGCTTCGAGACCGCATGCGGAGTCAGCGCCGCGTAGCCGCCGTCCGCGGCGAACGCCGTCTCTGCTGCGGCAACGATCGCCGCCATGGTGAATTGAGAAATCGCGACGTGATCCGGATGGCCATATGCCCCCTCGGGTCCGAACGTCAGGACGATGTCCGGACGAGCACGTCTCAGATGCCCGGCGATTCGTGCGATGACCTCGCGCGGATCCGCCTGGTCGAGGAGTTGGTCGTGATAGCCGAGCAGGTGGACATCGTCCACGCCAAGAACAGCGGCCGCGGCGCGCAGTTCCGCTTCGCGGATCCGGCCCAACTCCGCCGGTCCGGGATGGAGAGTGTCGCCTCGCGGATGGCCGCGGTAGCGGCCACTCTCGCCGAGTGTGGCCGTCAGCAACGACACCTCGACGCCTTCAGCCGCGTACTTCGCCAGCGTTCCGCCCGCACCCAGACACTCGTCGTCGGGGTGGGCGAGGACGGCCATCAGCCTCCGCACTAAACCGCCGCCACGACGCTGTTTCGTTCTTCGCCCCGGCGCCGGCGAAAACGGTCGAACACACGCCGCTGGCTCTCGAGACCGAGCCACGATCGGCCGGTAGAGCCCGCGAAGGTGTGCGCCAGCATTTCGAGACCATGGCGCAAGACGAATCGAGGGCTGTGGGCAAACGCTGCCGGAAAATGACGCATCTTGATCCACCGCTCCCGGCGCCAGCGCATGAACTCGATGTCCGTCGGCGAGACATGTTCGGTGCGCACCACCGCGGTTGTGCCGTCGTAATGCGCCGGGTCTTCGTCCACGATCAGTTGCCGCCGCCTGAACTCCTCGGTCATCGGTGTTCCCGGATACGGGGTCGGATGCTGGATGTACGGCCAGTCCACGTACTGCTTCGCGAACGCGAGATTCGCCTCGATCGACTCAGGGGTATCGTCGGGGTTGCCGACAATCATGCCGCCGACGACATACAACCCGTTGCGGTGGAGGTGGGTGATCGCTTCGATGCTGGCGTTGCCGACGGTACGGCCGTTGACGCGTCTCGCGTTTTTCGCGCGCGCCTTGAGGAACGCCAGATCCTCGTCCAGTACATTTTCGATGCCGAGGAAGACGTAACGGAATCCGGCACGCCTCATCAGCGGTGCCAGCGTCGCACCGTGTTCGGCCAACGGCGCGGTCATCGCCTGGACCACATAGTCCACATCGTCGAAGCCGCTGTCGATAATCGCCTGGCACAGCGTTTCGAAGCGGTGGATGTCCAGCGTGATGTTGTCGTCCACGAGGAAGATGGTCCGCACACCGCGGCTCCGCGCATCGCCGATGTCGGCCATCACCCGCTCGATCGGGTAGGTGTGGAAATTCCGGCCGCGCATTTCGATGATCGAGCAGAAGCTGCAATCGAAGGTGCACCCGCGCGAGGTTTCGACGACGTCGACGTCGCGGCCGAGCAGGGTGTAGCCGGTCAGTACCCGAGCGGTGCGGTTGGGAAGCCGCAAGGGATTTGTCGCGAGGCGCGCAATCGCCCGGTCTGGATTGCGGATCCAGCCGTCCGCACTGCGATGGGTCAGTCCGGCGATGTCGTGACAGTCGCCGCCGGATTCGAGGGCGCGCAGCAGATCGCTCAGCGTCTGTTCGCCTTCGCCGCGCACGATGAAGTCCACGTCAGGAGAGGAGGAGTAGGCCTCCGGCGCAAGGCTGGGATCGTAGCCGCCGACCACGACGCGGACCTCAGGACGAAGCTGTCGCACCAGCCTGGCGATGTTCAGCGCTGTCCGGCGCTGAAACGTCATCACCGACAAGCCGACGAGGCCGGGCTGCAGGTCGTTCACCAGCGTTTCGACGGTTCCTCGAACGTTACGATGCGCCAGGATCAGGTCGGCGATCGCGACCCGATGGTGAGGGTCGACGTTGCCCGCGAGGGACGCCAGCGCGCCATTGGGCATGCGGATTGCCACAGGCGGCATGTGCTCGAACGAGTCCGGCATCGAGAGCAACAACACGTTCATGATGACCTCGCCTCTACTGTTTCGTGGCCGTCACTGTATAGGGTATTTGCCGGCTCACTATTTCATCCCGGCCCAGATGAGCCCGAGCCTCGAGCTTGAGCACATAGGCGCCGGGCGGAAAATCATTCAGCGGGACACGGCCACGGTGACGGAATACCCCGCGCGGTCCGGTGAACTCCGTCGACGAATGTTCGGTGTCCATCGTGTAGACGACCGCACCGGACTCGGATCTCACCGTCGTGCCGATTGTGACGGTGTGGGGCGTCTCGCCGGCATTGTCGTAGATTTCGGCGAAGAACCATAGCTGATCGCTCTGCGGGAACACGCGTTCGGTGATCGGCGGCGCCGGCAGCCAGTCCTTCATCAACGCGTCCGCCTTCGCCACAACCATCCGGCCGGTGGCGATGGAGGTGAGGGCCAGGCCGCTCATGCTGAACGGCATCGAGTGGAAATCCTGGACTTCGAGATCGTACGCGACCGACCCGACGGCGCCACCAGCCTGGTCGTGTGCGGCGACCCGCACGGTGTAGCGGCCAGGCGAGAGCGTCATCCTGTTGAATACGCGCAGGCCGGACTCCGTAATCTGCGCCTTGGTCTCGGACTTGAGCGCCGTCAACTGGAGCCGGTCGTTGCTTCCGGCCCGCACTTTTCCGGCTGCATCGACCGCCGCGTACGAAAGTTCGAGGGTGCCCGGCGACCCGAGTTTCAAATCGCTGCCACGCAGATCCTCGGTGATGAGAACCGAGGCGTTCGGCGGCGCATCCATGAACGAAGTGAACGACAGCCGCATCGAGAGTCCGCTCACCGGCAACGGGCTCCCGAGCGCGTCGCGGATCACGGGAGAGGGGCCAGCCGAATCGAGCGCCGGCGTCGCCGGCGGCTTGCCGTTCGGCGAGAGGTAACCGCTGCGTGCGCGGGTCACGAGTCCCGGCCGATCGACCCGCACGGAGATCTTGTGAAACTTGCCATCGCGCTTGCTGGCGGGTGGACGATAGGCGAGCACGTAGTAGGCGCTGTTGTCGGCGACGATCCGATCGAACGCCGCACCGAGATCGTTCCGGCCGACGACGGCAATGCCCCCGGTCTCCTCGGACAACTGGCGGAGGCTGTCCTGATTCATCCGCAGCTCGCGTCCGGACGCGCGAGGGCCCAGGTCCTGGTTGCCAGGCGCAAAGAAGTAGTTGATGCCGACATCGTCGCCGGCCGTCAGTCCTCCCGGATCGATCCCGTAGATGCTGACGTTCGATCGCATCGCGGCGTCGATCGCTTCCTGCGAGGCGCTGCGCACCACGTCTGTCGGCCGGTTCGGCTGGTCCGCGGAACCGACCAGGGTCATCGGGTAATCGATCCCTCCGCTCATAAGGAGGATCGCCTTCCGCCGTCCATGAACGGTCGCAAACCAATTCGCGACATCGCGGACGACCCGCAGAGTTGTCTGCGCCTCCGCCGCCCGTTCGACATCGTCGTGGTCGCCGGTGTCGCGGCCGTCCGTCATGAAGGCGCTCTCATTCCGAGATGCCGTTGCCGACGCCAGTCCCCGCCCGACCGACTTGTCGACCGCGGCAAGAAGCCGGCTCTGGCTGTTAGTGAACTCCTGGCTGGCCGCGTCCACACCGGCCGTGTGCACCACCGCCATCAGATCGTTCGCCCCGAGGCGCGCGATGAACAGCTTCGCCGCCGCCTTGGCGCGCGCGGCGTCACCTTGAGCAATGTGCAACTCGTCGAGCACCAGCACATACACGCGCCCCTCGGGGTGCGCGTTGGTGGTGATGTCCGGCTCGATCGCTTGAACGGCGCCGATGACGCCGTCGTAGCGCTCGATCGGAATATCGACCAGCGCGAACGTCGTCAGCTCCTGACGCTTGCCATCCTCCAGTATTTCGAAGTCCTTCAGTGCCAGATCGCGGACGATCTGTCCCTGTGCGGTGGTGACGATGGCGTCAACCTCGACGTACTCGACGCTGCTCTTGAACGTGGCCGATTGGGCGTTGGACTGCTGACGCTCGGCGGCCCTCGGAAGCGACGCGAACAAGGTCATGAGCGCGGCAGCGAACGACAGCCGGAGGGCGGCGCTCATAATTGGTCCGACACTATATTTCGCGGCTGCCTGCTGTCAAAGAATCAGGGTAGAGTTATCCCTATGTCCACAACCGTTATGCCGTCCGCCGACATCGTATTTGACACGCTTTTTGCTTTTCAGCGATCGGCCGCGCTCAAGACCGCGATCGATCTCGAGCTGTTTACCATCATCGATGGAGGCGCACGGACTCCGGCGGCGATTGCGAAACAGAGCAACGCTGCCGAACGTGGCATCCGCATCCTCTGCGACTACCTCACCATCATTGGCCTGCTGGCCAAGACCGGCGACAGCTACGGGCTGTCACCCGAGTCGGCCGCGTTCCTGAGCAAGCGATCGCCAGCCTACCTCGGCACCACGGCCGGGTTTCTCCTCCGGCCAGAAATGAAACAAAATTTTGACGATCTCACCGCAACGGTGCGCCGCGGCGGCGTCGCTCCCGCAGGCAACACGGTGGCAGACGACAACCCAATTTGGATTGAGTTCGCCCGCGCGATGGTGCCGATGGTGATGCCGGCCGCGCACGCGATTGCCGGGTTGGTGGGTGCGGATTCCGGGGCGCCACTCAAGGTGCTGGACATCGCGGCGGGCCACGGCATGTTCGGGATCACGCTGGCTCAGCGGAATCCTCGCGCCGAGATCGTCGCCGTTGATTGGGAAGCGGTGTTATCGGTCGCACGCGAGAACGCGGGTGCTGCAGGCGTTCAGGATCGCTATCGCACGCTGGCGGGCGACGCGTTCAAGGTGGACTTCGGCGGACCGTACGATGTGGCGCTCGTCACGAACTTCCTGCACCATTTTGATCCTGCCACGTGTACGAACTTTCTTCGGAAGGTTCACGCCGCACTCAAACCGGGAGGTCGCGTCGTGGTGCTCGAGTTCGTGCCGAATCCCGATCGCATTTCGCCGCCAATGCCTGCCGCTTTCAGCCTGACGATGCTGGCGGGGACACCGAGCGGTGACGCGTATACACTCGCGGAGCTGCAACAGCAGCTCGGCGGGGCAGGGTTCGGCGCCGCTTCCGCCCACGGGCTTCCGACGCCGGGCACGATCCTCGTGGCGCAGAAGTAATCCTGCGAAATGGCGAGCACCGCGGTCAGATCAGGATCGGTGATTCGACGGGCGACGATTCCGCTCCTGGCCGCGGTGTGTTTCGTCAGTGCCTCCGCAGCAGCTCCGGCCAGACCCGACGACCACGCCGGTTTCGACGGTATCTGGAACTCCGCCACGGTCACTCCGCTCGAGCGTCCAGCGCAGTTGAAGGACAAGGCCTTCTTCACGCCCGCGGAAGCGGCGGAATGGGAACGGCAGGTCGTGGAAAGCAATCAGGAGCCGGAGCCGCAGGCGGGGACGAAGAGCCGCGGAACCGGTACCTACAACGCCTTCTTTCGCGAGTACGGGTCCCGTGCCGCCAAGACCCTCCGCACCTCCATCGTCACCGACCCTCCGGACGGACGGATCCCGGCGCTGACGCCGGACGCGGCCGAGCTCAAGCGCCGACGCACCCAGGGCATGCGAAACGCGGCGAACCCCGAGGACACGGGGCTTCAGGATCAATGCCTTGCGTTCGTGACTGCGGGACCGCCGATGCTGCCGTACTCCTACAACAGTAATTACCAAATCGTTCAGACGAAGGACGCGTTCGTGGTTCACGTGGAGATGATCCACGACGCCAGGATCATTCATCTCGACGGCCGCTCGCATCTGTCGCCCGCAATCCGATTGTGGCTCGGCGATTCGATCGGTCGATGGGAGGGCAACACGCTGGTGGTGGACACCACGAACTTCAACGACAGCGACGGTTTCTACGGGGACGCCGGCGGCAATTTCGGCTGGGACCGCAATCTCCACCTGGTGGAGCGGTTCAGCCTGCTCGATGCGGAGACGCTGCTGTACCGATTCGAAATCGACGACTCCACCGCATTCACCCGGCCGTGGAAAGGCGAGTTGACGATGGCGCGTTCGACCGGGCCGATCTACGAATACGCCTGCCACGAAGGCAACTATTCGCTGCCGAACATGCTCGCGGGCTACCGCGCCAGCGAGCGCGAGCCAGGGCGCTAGCGCCCGTCTGAGCTCATCGCTCGAGTCATGATCGTATCGATGACGGAGGCTTTCGCGTCGGCGTAGTTCTGGACGAATCGCCACGTGCGCGCGGCTAGCTCGATTTTCGTGCGGGCATAGAGCTCGCGGTCGGCGGCGTTCCGGCGCAGCCAGTCACGGAACACCAGCATCCGCTCGATTTCCGGACAGCCCGACGAGAAAACATGAAGGTTGACGGCGCGATCGAGGGCATTGAACATCCGATGCTCGTGCCAGCCCGACTCCCGGATCCGAAGAACGTATCCGGCGGACGCCAACTGCGGCGCGTAGGCCGACTCGTTGGCTGAATCAGCGATGACCAGCAGCGTGTCGATCGTCGGCTTGGCCGGCAGTTCAGGGACAGCGGTGGAACCGGTGTGCTCGATTTGCAGCGCCCGTGATCCGAGCGCGGTCCGTAGCTTTGCGGCCTCGAGAGCGAAGAGGCCGGGCCACCGCGGATCGTAGTCAGCGAGCATCAGGCGACCGTCCAGCGGCGTCAGTTCACCGACGGTGACTGTGCGAATCTCCGGCTCGGTGAGGGCCGGACGAGTGGGTGAGGACGGTGGCCGGTGCGGCATGGCGAAGACCGCCTCATGTTGGCACACGCGCGGCTGTACTAGTAGCCAGGCGCCCGCTTCGAACCCAGCACCCGCATGATGGCTGAGGCGATCCGGTGCCACTCGCTTTCTTCACGCGCGAGTTCCTTCCGGCCTTTCGCGGTGAGCGTATAGAACCGCGCTTTC
>DASXGC010000025.1:0-13058 GCA_036489235.1 Vicinamibacterales bacterium | reverse complement strand
TGTTCGACGCCCCATAAAATGCGCATAAAACCGAGGACGGGGTCGAGATCGAGTTCGGATTTCCCGCTGCGGATTCGATCGGGCATGCCCAAATGATACATGGCGGCCCGATCGTTTGACCTCCAACTGGTTGTCGGTTACTATCAGACTAGTGCGGGTTCGTTCCCGTCTCACAGCCATCATCTTCATCTGCGCGTTGTTCCTGGCCGCCCCGTCGAGGGGACAGGCGGAGGCGACGCCGGAGCTCGTCGTGCCGCCGCACACCCGCTTGCTGGTGGTGTCGCCGCATCCCGACGACGGCACGCTGGCGGGCGCCGGATTGATCGCGCGTGTTCTCGCCACCGGCGGCCACGTCCGCATTCTGCAGATCACCAGCGGCGATGCATTCGCGAACGGCGTGAAGGCCATCGCCAACACCGATCGACCGACGCCAGACGACTATCGGCGTTACGGCGCCCTTCGCGAGCGCGAAACCGTCTCCGCGATGGCGGTGGTCGGCGTGCGCCGGAAGGCGATCACCTTCCTCGGGTTTCCGGACGACGGATTGTGCCGGCTGGTGTCGGATTACCGATCGGCGGCGCTCGCCTACGAATCGCCGTACACCAAACGCGACAGTCCGCCGGTGATGGAGCAGATCGTCCGGGGTGCGGCGTATCGCGGCGACGACGCCGAGCGCGAGCTCGAACGTGTGGCCGCCGAATTCAGGCCGACGATGGTGCTGGTGCCGAGCGCCCGCGACGAACATCCCGACCACTGCTCCACTCACCTGCTGGTGCACTCCGCGCTGGCTGCGGCCGGCCTGCATCCGCAGGTGATGCACTTTCTGATTCACTACGGAGTCTGGCCGCCGGAGACCGACGGCATTGGACCGGCGAGCGCACAGAAACTGACACCGCCGGTTCGCCTGCGGACGGCTGACATGCACTGGCTGTCGCTGACGCTGACACCCGGCGAATCGCGGATGAAAAGCCGGGCGCTGGCGGCGTATCAGAGTCAGGTGCTGGCGATCGGTCCGTTCCTGAAGGCGTTCGAACGGGTCAACGAGCTGTTCGCGGAAGGCGATCCGGAAACGATCGCACCGTGCTGGTGTCGCGGACAGGATGTCGCGGGGGCACGGACCAAGCCCGCGGCGACGGCGATTCATCCGTAGCGCTCGACGTCCGCCTCGCGGCGAGTCAGTGCGTCATGCCGTAGAAGAGGTAGTTGACGCCAAGCTTGTAGGCTTCGTTGGTATCGTCGATCGGCCTCAGACCCTGCCCCGACCATTCCCAGTACTGCGACACGTCGGTGTTGTAGTTGACGATCATCTGCAGTCGCTTCGACGGATCGTTGTCCTCGTACAGTCCGAGAAAAACCGGACGCCCGGCGTTGTAGGCCTGAGGAATCGTGTCGAGACTCTCGACCTCGAAGAACGAGTGGAAGATCGGATGTGCCGCGCTCATCCGAACGAAACGGCCATTCGGGTAGACGCGCTTCATGTTCGCTTCGAACGGTCCCCAGCCGGGGCTTCCGAAATCGCCTTCCTGCTTGAAGTCGTCGACGATCACGAAGCCGCCTTTGTCGATGTAGGCGCGCAGCGCCGCGGCCTGACGATCGGTCATCTGCCACCAGCTGACCTCGATGATGTACGCCACCGGATACTTGAACAGCTCGGGGTCGTCCAGCGTCAGCGTATTGATCGATTCGTTGGCGCCGAAGTAGCTCACCTCATTCATGATCTTCATGAGGTTGCCTTCGGCTAGCGGATAGCCGTGCGCCCACGACGGCAGGCCTCGCCACCAGTAGCCACTGGCGTCACATTCGTAGATGACCCGGACGAAGGTGAAGCGTCCGTCGTAGGCGGCGTTGGGCAGCGGCTTGAAGTTGCGGCCGGACGGGCCGCCGAAATCGAAGCCGCCGAAGCGGCGGCCTTGCGCCAGGACAGTCACTGCGGCCAGCAGCACCACTGCGGTGCCTAGCAGTATGCGTGTGACCGATCGGCGGGATCCCATCAGTAACCCAGGCGGAGCGTGCCTTCCTTCATGCCGTTGACCGTACCTTGCGTGAGCCATTCGAGCGAGGCGTGGAACAGCAGCAGGTGATTTTTCTCCCACATGGCATTGTGCGACGAGCACGCCAGATCGACGAACACCTTCTGCGGCGCCGCCAGATCCGTGAAGAGGTCGCGGACCCGCTCGGGCGGAACCTGCTTGTCATGCTGCCCCGACACCATCAGCGTCGGAATCTGTGTCTTTGCGACCATCGCCTGGTTCCAGCCCCAGGTCGTCGTCTGCGGCGCGCGGCGGACGCCGGTGCCCCAGGTCGCGCCGACCGGATCCGAAGCGAGCATTTCCGACCAGACCGAATCCGCGGCGACCGTGTCGTACTGGCCCGGGCAGCCGACCTGGCGATCCCAGTTGGCGAGGAATTCGGATCGCGACTGCGTGTTCATCGCGGCGCCGGTCGCCGGTTGCGCCGGCGGCTCGGCCGGCGCATTGCGGTTGTACGCCGGCGCGAGCAGGACGAGCTTCTGAATTTTCTCGGGATGCTGACCGGCGTAGCCGGCGGACCGGGGCCCGCCGAGCGACCAGGCGACCAGGCTGACCTTGTCGACGTGACGCTGCGCGCGCACGTAGTCGACCACGGCGCCGATGTCGTTCCAGTCCGAGCCGATGGTGGTCATGGCGTGCGGATAGCTCGGCTTGCATGGTGCCGGAATCAGGCTCGGCACCCACATCGCCTGGCGATCCGGCGCCACGTTACACGGATCGTTCATCGGAGCCGGGCGCACCGATCGCCCGTAGCCGCTGGTGTCCATCGCGAACGTGTCGAAGCCGGCGCGCGCGAGGTACGCCATCCAGCTGTAGTCCTGCGCGGGCACATCGAACGAGACTTCGGCCGGCGTGCCGGCGCCGTGGATGAACAAGACGACGCGATCGGCGCCGGCGCCGCGCAACGCTGTCCCAGCCTGCACTTTTTCGCGCACGTAGATCGGCACTTCCTGCCCGGCGATGGCCGGAACGGTCGAACGCACGCGAACGAAGTGATCAACCGTCAGCAGCCGTTCGCTGTCGTCCGCGGCCACGCCGACAGACAGACGGGCCATCGACGCCATCAACACCACGGCACCGACACCGGCGACCAAAAATCTTCTCATGCGGCGTATCTTACCGTGTTGCCCGGACATATTTGTATAATGCCCGACGCCCCCAGGAGGGAGCCCTCATGCGTTATGCCCGTCAGACGTTCATCACACTTTTGATGGTGGCGCCGGTCCTCGCCTTCGCGCAGGACACGAATCAGCCCACCAACGACGCGCCGAATCCTTATACGACGGTCAAGGACTACTTCAAGCTCCCCGACGGGCGCACCTGGGGCTCGACCAGCGCCGTGGACATCGACAAGGACGGCACGTCCATCTGGGTCGGCGAGCGCTGCGGCGGCAACTCGTGCCTCGACCGCGCCACCGGCAAGATGTCCGAATCCGCGAGCGTGCTGAAGTTCGACAAGGACGGCAAGCTCGTCAAGAGCTTCGGCGCCGGCCTGCTCATCTTCCCGCACGGTATCTACGTGGATAAGGACGACAACGTCTGGGTGACCGACGGTCAGGACGATGCGCCATTGCCGGCGCGTGGCGCGGGCGGCGCGGGCCGCGGCGCTGAAGGCGGCGGTCGCGCGGCGGGACCGGTCGGCCCTCGTCCCGGCGCGACTCACGGCAATCAGGTCTACAAGTTCAGTCCCGAAGGCAAAGTGCTGTTGACGCTCGGCAAACCCGGCGGCGCCGCCTCTCCTGAATACTTCTATCAGCCGAACGACGTCATCGTTGCGCCCAACGGCGACATCTTCGTGTCCGAAGGCCACGGCGCCGGCAACAACCGCATCCTGAAGTTCGACAGGACCGGCAAGTTCCTCATGGAGTGGGGCAAGCTCGGAACCGAACCTGGCGAGTTCGATCAACCGCACGCGTTGGCATTCGACTCGAAGGGACGTCTCTTCGTGGGCGATCGCAACAACAACCGTGTCCAGGTGTTCGATCAGAACGGCAAGTTCATCGAGCAGTTCCATCAGTGGAGCCGTCCGAGCGGCATCTTCATCAAGGACGACATCCTCTACTCCGCGGACTCCGAATCCGAGTCCGTGTCGCGCAACCACTACGGCTGGAAGCGCGGCATCCGCTGGGGCAAGATCTCGGACGGCAAGATCCTCGGCTTCATTCCCGATCCGATGACCGGCACCAACAAGGACACGCCACCGTACGGCGGGACCAGCGCGGCTGAAGGCGTGGCGGTCGACAAGTTCGGCAACATCTACGGCGCCGAAGTTGGACCGAAGGCGCTCAATAAATACGTCAAGAAGTAACGAGCACGACAGTCACAGGGGACGGCCCTTCAAGCCGTCCCTCTTGGCTCCCTCACGTCACCGAAGAACTCTGCCGAGTGTCGCGAGTCGCGTCCGCGATCCCGCGGACGGCTCGCGTAGCAAACGCATCCTCCAGCGCAGCGCTCACGATCCGCGCGTCGCCTGAATTGATTCGTACGACATCTGACAATCAGTTGGACCGCGGGCTGAACCGATCTTCAGTGGCGAATCAGCGGCGCCGTGCCCCGGACGCTTGCGGACGCGTTTGCTGTCTGACGCTCGTGCACGCGAGGTCCGAGGGATCGCGGACACGACCCGCAACACTCGGCGTCATCAAGGTTCGTAGCACAAATACCTAGAATGCCTCCATCGCTGTCAGACCACTCCGGCAAACGGCAACGGCAAATACCCCAACCACGAGTGATGTTGTCGGTCGCCATTACTGCGCGCAGGACTCCGTTCGCGACGGCGCGGGCGGCGCGAGTCGGACGGACATGAACTGGACGGTCGGCGGCATCGTCGGGGCCAGTGTGATCGCCACTTCGAGCTTGCCTCGCTCGCAGGTCATCGTCCACGATCCGCGCAGCGCATTCTCGACGGTGTCGAACCCGCTTCCCGGCGTACATGCGCCGACCGTCGCGCGCAGGCGGTCGATCTCGGCGTGCCTTCTGTCCCTGGACTCATCGAGAAACAGGTTCGGAGAGGCGACGCTGTCGGCAAGGCGGTCGTCCCATCCGGCGACGAGCGTCGCCACCTTCCCGCGCGCACTGACCAGGGCCGGTGACGCCGCCGGCATCCGTGGATGCAGACCGCCCTTCGTCGTCAGCGTCTCGAGCGCCGTCGTCACCACTCCGAACCAGCCGGTGTAGGTGAGGTTGCCGAACGCGACGATCCCGACGCCGTAGTCAGGTAGCCAGACCATGGCCGATCCGAATCCGGGCAGGCCGCCAGTGTGCGACACGATCGTTTTAAAGGCGCAGTTCTGCGCGACGCGGAGGCCATAGCCATAGCCGCCGGAAGTCAGCTGTACCGTGCCGGTGGCGCGATCGCGCGCGACCGACGAGAGCGCCGGCGACCACAAATGCTGCATCTCGCGCAGAGACGATCGCCGGATCGGCGCGGTTTCAGGACCATCGTGCGGCGGCCACGCCGAGAGAAACATCGCGACGTAGCGGCTGAGATCGCGGACCGAGGTCAGCATGCCGCCCATCGACCCGAACGATCCGTTCGAGAGCAGCGGTTCGTTCTTCCACTGATCGTCTTCCCATCGATATCCATGAACCAGCCGGTTCACCGGAACCGACGATGGCTCGAGCGTCGTCGAGCTCATGCCGAGTGGCTTCAGCACGTTCGTCGATACGTAATCCGGATAGCGGGTCTTCGATACGTTGGCGACCACCCGGCCGAGGATGGCGAAGCCAAGGTTCGAGTACTCGTAAGCGATGCCCGGAGCATTCGAGAACGGAATGCCGGATTTGAGCATCTGCGACAACTGATCCTCGGTGTCGGCGAGCTGCTGATCGCCCCACGGGTTGTCTTCCGGAAATCCGGTCGCGTGCGACATCAGGTGACGAATCGTGATTCTGGGCGCATCGCTGGTGGGATACTTCATCCCCGCCATCTCCGGCACGTAGCGCTCGGCCGGATCGTCCAGCGATAACTTCCCCTCGTCGCGAAGCTTGAGGATCGAGATCGCGGTGAAGCTCTTGGTCATCGAGGCGATCCGGAAGACGCTGTCGGCATCAACCGGCGATCGCGATGGGAGATCGCGCAGTCCGCTGACGCCGGTGTGTGCCAGCTCGCCGTTCACGACCACGCCCCAAGCCGCACCGGGGACATGGCGGCTCGCCATGAACGCGTTGAACTGATGATCAACCTCGGCGTACGCAGCAGTCAGCGCCGCATCGTCCTGCCGTTGCGCCTGCGGGACAGCCACGACCAGCGCCAGCGCCAGGGTGAGGATCAGGGTGCGGATCATGGTGCGTAGTATGCGCTAACATGCTCGACACATGACGATGATGACGCGACGCAGATTTCTGGCCGCGAGCGGCGCCGCCGCTGCGTGGGCCTACGGTCGTCCGGCACGCGCCGCCGATGCCGTCAAGATTGGACAGCAGCCGCTGAAGCTCGGCTCCGACCGTGACGGCATTCTCTACGTGCCGCGCAACTACAAGGCGGATGTCGCGACGCCGATGGTCCTGATGTTTCATGGCGCCGGCGGCACCGGGCTCGGCGTCAACTACACCTTCCAAGTCGCGGACGACCTCGGAATCATCATCCTCGCACCCGACTCGCGCGACGAAGCCACCTGGGACTTCCTGCTCCATGGCTACGGCGAGGACGTGGACTTCATCGGCGTGGCACTGCGGGACACCTACGCGCGCTGCAACATCGATCGCGCGCGCATGGCGATCGCCGGCCATTCGGATGGCGCGTCCTACGCGCTGTCGCTCGGTCTCGGCACCGGCGACACATTCGGAAAGATCATGGCGTTTTCGCCGGGCGTCATGCAGCCGGCAGAAGTCCACGGCAAGCCGAAAATCTTCATCTCCCACGGCCTGAGCGATCCGATCATGCCGATCGACGTCACCAGCCGGAAGTTCGTGCCGCGGCTCAAGAATCTAGGCTACGACGTGACGTACGTGGAATACGAAGGGCGTCATGGGGTGACACCCGAAGTGGTGAAAGAGGGCTTCGCCTGGTTTATGAAATAGGGCGGACCTGGGGGCGGACCCTAGGGGCGGACCAAGGTCCGCCCCTACATGTCTGCGATTACTTCTTGATGGCGGGATTCGTATAGCCGGCTTCGAGCACACGCGCCGACGGCCGGAAGCTCAGATAATCCACGTGGTCGCCGATCTCGGCCCAGCCGTGCGGAACGCCGGCCGGGATGATGACGATGTCGCCGACCTTCACCACCTTCTTCACCGCATCCGCACCGACAATCGCGCCACTGCACGACGGTCCGTTCAGGATCTTGGTGACTTCGCTTTCCGGACCCGAGCGACGTCCGTTGACGATGTGTCCGCCGGTGATCATCGTGCCGCCGCCAGAGATGATCAGGTAGCCCTCGGTCTGTTGATCGTGGGCGATACCGCCGCCGCTACTCGTCACCGGGGCGGTTGACTGTTCGCCACACGGTTCGGCCGCCGCTGCTGCGCCGCGACCTGCGGCACCCGCCGCCGCTCCCGGAGCCGCGCCGCGAGCCGCACCTGCTGCCGGAGCACCAGTCTTGCCGCGATGAACGACCCCGACCGCGTAGTTCTCATTGCCGATGTCAACGACCTTGATCATCCGATCGACACCCGGCAGTGCGTTGACCGCCTTTACTTCCTCATCGGTGATGTAAGTGGCCGCTTTGGGACCCTGGGCGAAACCGACGACCGGCATGACCGTCGCCGCTACCGCCAAGGCTGTCAGAACCCTCTTCGTCATTTGGTGCTCTCCCCTTTCCGCCGCATACTATAGCCCCACTTTGTGAGGAATCGCTCATGATCACCCGAATCCGTCCCATCGTCCTCGCGATCCTGACGGCGTGCGGTCTCTCGGCAGGGCTGCTGGCCAGCCAGTCCACCTCGCCACAAACGGCGGCGCGGGCGCCGCGCGACGCGGCGGAATTCGACGCGCTGTTCCAGCAGGTGAAGAACTGGGGACGCTGGGGCGCCGACGATCAGCTGGGTTCGGCCAACCTCGTGACGGTTGCCAAACGAAAGCAGGCGGTCGCGCTGGTGAAAACCGGCGACACCGTCTCGCTCGCGCACAATCCGCTGACGGAGAAAGCTGACGACAACGCCAGCCCGTTCGAGCAGACGATGCTGCGCGGCAACAACATGGATCGCTACGCGGTGTCGTATCACGGCTACGCCCACAGCCACATCGATGCGCTGTGCCACATTCTTTATAAGGGCCAGACATACAACGGCTACGCCACGGCCGACGTCAATACCGACAAGGGCTGCGCCAAGCTCGGCATCCAGAATTTGAAGAACGGGATCATCACGCGTGGCGTGCTCGTGGACATTCCTCGTCTGCGCAACGTGCCGTATCTGGAGCCGGGCACGGCCGTGTACGTCGAGGACCTCGAAGCCTGGGAGAAGCAATCCGGGGTGACGATCGGATCCGGCGATGCCGTGTTCCTGCGCACCGGGCGCTGGCTGCGACGGGAGAAGCTCGGCCCGTGGAACGTCGGACAGAGCGCTGCCGGGCTGCACGCGTCGGTCGCACCCTGGATCAAGGCGCGCGGGGTCGCCTTCCTCGGCAGCGACGTGGCCGAGGATGTGACGCCGTCGATGGTCGAGGGCGTGGCCCTGCCGATTCACACGCTGATGATCACCGCGCTCGGAATCAACCTGCTCGACAACCAGGATTTGGAGGCGGTCGGCGAGACGGCAGCGCGTCTGAAGCGGTGGGAGTTCATGCTGATGGTGGCGCCGGTGCCGGTCACCGGCGGCACCGGGTTCCCGGTCAATGCGCTGGCGATGTTCTGAGAGAGTGCGTTCCGCACTGTTGCTGGCGACCCTGGCGCTGACGTCGTTCGCGGCCGGCTGCCGAGAACAGCCAGAGCCGCCACCCAGGAATATCACCATCTGGAAGCAGGTCGGCTCGTGGTCCGGACATGGTAACAGGCAGACCGAGTCGTTCACGAGCGACAACGGCGGCTTTCGCGTGCGCTGGAGCGCGGTCAACGAGACCGGCGCGGACATGGGCCGTCTCCGCGTAGTCTTCCGCAGCGGCGACAGCGGACGCGAGATCATGGAGGCGATCGACGCACGCGGCGTCGGCGGCGGCACCGAGGAGGTGGCCGCCGACAAGCCGCGCTGGTTCTACCTGACGATCGAGTCAGCGGACGAGGACTGGACCGTCGCGGTCGACGAGCGGATCGACGCGGTCAAGAAATAGCGCTGCCTAGAATTTCGCCTGCATACCGAACCGGAACAACCGTCCCTGCAGAATCGACGCCGGACGATCGAGCGCGGTGCCGTAGGTCTGCACCGACGAGAGAACGACGCCGGTGTTCAGGAAGTTGTAGGCGTCTGCCTGCGCCTCCAGCGTCACGCGGTTGACCGTGAACGAACGGCGGAGACGGATATCGAGCTGATTCTGACGGCTGAGAAACTTTGTTCCCGGCGCGTTCAACGGCACGGTCACCGAAGACTGCGTCAGCGTCTGTCCCGTCAGTGTCTTGAACGTCGCCCGATCGACCACCCAGTTCACGCGCAGGGACGGATCCTCGGCGAGGATGGTGCCATCAACGGTCGCATTCCGCGCGTCGCCCGGGTAGCTCTGAAAGGTGCCGCTCAGCGACAGCTTCCACGGCATATCGTAATTGCCGCTCAGTTTGAGCTGCGTGTAATACGGGATGTCCTGCGTCGACTGATCGCAGTAGCGCAGGAAGTTCGGGTCCTCGACCTGGCAGGTGTTCGACACCTGGTGCCCGAGGCTGACGCCGCCGAAGAGCACCACCTTGCGCATCCGGCTGCTGAAGCTGACGTCGTAGCCGGTGTACTTGCGATAGTTGCTCGACGAATTCGAGTCGAGCAGGTTGAAGGCTGAAGCCTTCGCCGGATTCAGGTTGTAGATGGTGACGGCGTCGCCGCCCTGCGGATTCGGCACCGACACCGGCGTGTAGTCCGAGGGATCGATGCCGATGTTGTCGGACCAGATCAGATTCTTGTAGTCGCGGCGGAAGTAACTGACCGTGACCGACGTGCCGGGAAACAGCTCGCGCTGCACGCTGATGTTGGTCTCGATCTGATACGGACGCTTGATGCCGTCGGCCGGGTTCTGCAACGGCTTGGTGCCGAAATTCGCCGGAAGCGTCGAGAAGTCGATCTCGCATCCTGGCGTGAGATAGACGCAGCCGCGCTTGCCCTGCGCGATGTCGTCCTTGTTCAGATCGTTCCAGTTGAGCGTCGCGGACGTGTAGAAGTTCGGATCGTAAGTGGCGGCGAAGCCGGTGCTGTAGGCGCGCATGTATTTGCCGATGCCGAACTTGACGGCGGTCTTGCCGCTGCCGTCCACGTCCCAGGCGAATCCGAAGCGCGGGGCCACATCGTTCCAGTTCGGCAGATCGTCGATCGCGTCGAAATGCCTGGCCGGAACGAAGTTGCCGGCGGCGACGCCGCGCTCGCCGACCGACCCGTTGAAGTGTTCGAAGCGGATACCGGGATTGATCGTGAAGTGCCCAACAGTCCACGAGTCCTGGACGTAGATGCCCTGATCGGCGTTCATGTACTCGACCGAGTCCACCGGCGTGTTGTGAATGATCACCTGCGACGGGACGCCAGTGCGGTACAGCTGAATCAGGTCGGCCACCTCGTGCCGCTGCTGGAAAAAGTAGCCGTTGCCGTACTGGATGCCGGCCTTGATCGCGTGCGAACCAGTCACGTACGACGCCGACGCGACCGCCGTGCGGCGGACGGGCTCGCGATAGTACAAGCCACCGTCATATGCGCCGTAAGCGGTTTGCAGAATCGTGTCACGACGCGGGATCGCACCGACGCCTTCGGGCACGGGCTCGAGTGTGTAGCTCTCGTTGTTGATCGCCAGGCCGGCTTCGAGCAGCAGTTTGCTGCTGACGGTGCTCGTCCACTTGAATTCGGTCGTGTAGTACTGCTTCGGCGCGCGAATGTCGGTGGCTTCCTCCGCAATCGCGTAGCCGGCCGGCGCCGAGTTCTCGTGACCGCGGAACTTGCGGATGCGATCGAGATACGCCGACACCTTGTTCTTGGACCCCAACTGTGTCGTCAACCGCAGGATGCCGCTGCGGATGCTGGCGTCGTCGATCGTCTGGTCGCCGTTCTTGTAGAAGCTGTTGGCGATGTATTGATAGACGCCCCAGTCACGGTACGACGCGAAGTACCATAGCTTGTCGGTCTTGATCGGTCCGCCGGCCGAGATGTTGAAGTCCCAGGTCTTGTTCAGGCTGTCGGGCGCGGCGAGGCCCTGCGCCCGCGCGTCGTCGCTGTTGTTGCTCTGCAGGCTGGAGTTCGCGGCCGAGAAAAACGCCGTGCCCTTGAACAGGTTGCCACCGTCACGCGGAATCATGTTGGCGCGGACGCCGCCGGCAGACACTTCAGCGCTGATCGCGCTGGTCTGATAGGTGACCTCCTGAAACATCGCCTCGTTGAAATAACTCTGCACGCTGCCGTCGCCTTCGATGCCGTTCAGCGTCATGCCGTCTACCTGGAACGTGGTGTCGCGGCCGTCGGATCCGTGAACCGTGAGGTCGCGATTCTGCATGCCGGACGTTCCGCCGACGTCCGGCAGGGCGAGCCGCGCCCCGGGAAGCAGCGCGCCGAGCGTCGGCACACTGCGCCCGGTCGGCACCGCGTCCAGCACCTGACGACTGAGGACGGTCTGCTGGACCGCGTTCTGCACGTCGACTACCGGCGAGGCGCCGGACACGGTGACGGTTTCCTCGAGCGCGCCGACGCGCAATTCCGCGTTCACCGTCGCCGTGAAGTTGCTGGGCAACTCGATCGCGTCACGCTTCACGGTGTTGAAGCCAGGGAGCGCGAACGTGACCGCGTAGACGCCAGGCCGAAGGTCGACGATCTTGAACAGGCCCTGACCGTCGGTGACGACGCTGCGGACCTTTTCGATGAGGGCGGGACTCGACGCTTCCACCGTCACGCCGGGCATCACCGCTCCAGTCGCGTCTTTCACGACACCGGCAATCGCGCTCTGAGCGCGCGCAGTGGTCGGGGTCACGAACAGCCACATCAGACAGAGTGAGGCAATGGTGAGGAACCGAGCCGCGAGTCCAGGTCTCTGCATGGTCTCTCCTTTGGGTTCGAGGACGATTGCAGTTGACGCGATAGGAAACAGCGAGCAAACGGTAAACGAGTGCTAAGTAAAACGTTGCGAATCTACGGCTACCGGTCGATGCTGTCAATGGCTCGATTTGCTGCCGAGGTGAAACCGTGAACCCCAAGGCGGGATCCAAGCGCAGGGATGGGTGCGCTCGGGTGGTGCGAACGCACCTCAACCTATATGATCGGATCGCCTGCCTAACCCTGAGGAGTTCGCGTCTTTATGCGCCGTTTGTTGCCCGTGTTTCTATTGTTTGCCGTCGCCGCGTGTGGGTCGGATGCCTCACCCACCGCAACTACCTCCAGCGCGCCGTACAGCCAGGTCGATCTCGTCGTCGGGACCGGCGCGACCGCCGTGGCCGGCAAATCCTGCTCTGTGAACTACGGCCTCTGGCTGTACGACTCGAGCAAGACCGATGGGAAAGGCACGCTGGTGCAGCAGTCAACTTCGCCCTTTGCTTTCGTGCTGGGCGCCGGAGGAGTGATCCCGGGCTTTACTCAGGGGGTCACGGGGATGAAAGTTGGCGGCCAACGCCGCCTGATCATTCCGCCGGAACTCGCCTACGGAAGTGCCGGCACGTCAGGCATTCCCCCCAACGCAACAATCGTTTACGACATCACGCTACTCTCAGTCGTCTAGCGGACCAGGCTCGCGTGACCCGACGCACGCTGATCGTGACCGCGCTTCGGCGCGGCATTTCGAAACGCTGCCCGCACTGCGGACAGGGAGCGCTGTTCTCGGGATGGGCGCACCATCTCGACCGCTGCTCGGTCTGCGGCCTGGTCTACGAACGCAACCCCGGCGACACCTGGGCGTTCACGGTGATCGGCGACCGGCTTCCGGTCGCCGCCATCGTTGTGTTGTTGTATTTCGGGGTCGGCCGGGCGCATCACGCGCTAGGGTTC
>DASXGC010000020.1:0-4728 GCA_036489235.1 Vicinamibacterales bacterium | reverse complement strand
GAAGGTCCATGTGTTCGATCGGCAGTCGCTGACCGAACTGACCGCATTCGGCGACGGCGGCCGTCAGCCTGGACAGTTCTACGCGGTCCACAGCATCGCGACCGACTCGAAGGGCAACGTCTACACCACCGAAACCTATCGTGGCCAGCGTTTGCAAAAGTTTGTCTACAAGGGTCTTGCCCCTGTGACAAAGACCGATCAGGGCACCGTGTGGCCCACCAAGACCACGTCGCACTAGAGAGACGGACGGTCACGCCCCCGGCGCTCAAGGGCGCTGAGGGTTGAAGGCTGAAGGCTATGGCCGATGGGTTCGCTCATCGGTCATAGCTTTTTCTGGCCCCCGCACCTAGCACCCCGCAACAAACTTCCCGCACCAAGCACCCGTATCGCGCACGCCGCACCAAGCACCTCGCACCCCGCCGTGCCCCGCTGTATACTGGCGCCCGCCTGACAATCTTGTCGGGACAGATTCCTTCGTTTGGTTCGTCATCGCAGGGAGAGGAAGGCGCATGAAGCGTGCTATTTGCATTGGCGGGAGCCTGATCGCCCTGGCCGCGGCAGCCGGTCTCGGGCCATCGACGGCTGTCCGGACACTCGCTGCCCAGGGTCAGCCGCAGGCTCCGAAACTCGAAGTGGAGCCATTGTGGCCCAAGCCGTTTCCGCAGAAGAAGGCGTGGATTCTCGGCTCGGTGACCGGCGTCACCGTCGACGCGCAGGATCACGTCTGGGTGGTGCACCGCGGCGTTGATTCGCTCCAGACCAACGAAAAAGGGCCGGCGCTCGAGCCCTGGGCCAGCTCCTGCTGCTTTGCGGCGCCGCAGATTCTCGAGTTCGACGCTGCGGGCACGCTACTGAACAGCTGGGATCCGAAAACCGGCAGCGGCTACAACTGGCCGCACGACCCGGCCGGGATCGCGGTTGACGATAAAGGCGACGTCTGGGTCGCCGGCGGATTGCCGACACCGTCGTTCGCGCCGCCCGCACGCGGCCGCGGACCGGCTCCCGCCGCCGGCGCTGCCGGCGGACGAGGTGCGGCGCCCGAGGCGCCCGCCGGACCTCCGGCCGACGCGCAGGTCCTGAAGTTCGACAAGACCGGCAAGTTCCTGCTGCAGATCGGCAAGGCCGGCACGACCGGCGACGCCAGCAGCACGACGAATCTCAATCGCCCCGGCGGCATCGCCGTCGATTCCGCTGCCAACGAGGTCTACGTCGCCGACGGCTTCGGCGGTCACCGTATCGCCGTGTTCGACGCCACCACCGGCGCGTTCAAGCGCAGCTGGGGCGCCTACGGCGAAAAGCCGACCGACACCGACCCCGGCAAATACGATCCATCAGCGCCACCGTCCAAGCAGTTCCACACCCTCAGCTGCGTGAAGATTGCCAAGGACGGAATGGTCTACGTCTGCGACCGCCAGAACGATCGCATTCAGGTCTTCCAGAAGGATGGCAAGTTCGTGAAGGAAGGCTTCGTCTCGAAGACCACCACCGGCGACGGTTCGGTGTGGGACGTGGCGTTCTCGCCCGATCAGCGGATCCTCTATGTCGCCGACGGCCACGACAAGACGGTCTACATGCTCGACCGCGCCTCGCTCACGACGATCGGCCGGTTCGGCGACGGCGGACGTTACCCGGGCCTGTTCTACGGCGTCGGCAGCGTGGCGGTCGATTCGAAGGGCAACGTCTACACCGGCGAAACCTACGACGGTAAACGCGTTCAGAAATTTGTGAAGAAGTGAGGGACGAGGTCATGAAACGAAACCTCTACATCGGTTCAACCCTGCTCGCGTTGCTGGTCGGACTCGGCCTGGGCCAGGGACTGCTCGTCAAGCGGGCTGACGCACAGGCCAAGGGCGACAAGATCATGATCCCGCGCTTCGAGGTCGACCCGACCTTCCCGAAGCCGCTCCCTAATCACTGGTATCAGGGCATGTCGATTGGCGTCGGCGTCGATGCCAACGATCACGTGTGGATCGTGCACCGGCCAGATACGGTCAACCCGCTCGAGGCGGCGGAGGGCGAGAAGACCGGCGCGTGCTGCCAGAAGGCGCCGCCGATTCTCGAGTTCGACCAGCAGGGCAACCTGCTGCGCCACTGGGGCGGCCAGGACGGTGACGGCTATCAGTGGCCGGCCTCGAACCACGGCATCACCATCGATCACAAAGGCAACGTCTGGATCGGCGGCAACGGCGGCGGCGACGGCATGGTGCTCAAGTTCACGCAGGACGGCAAGTTCCTCATGATGATCGGCAAGAAGGGCGTGCCGATCGACAGCAACAGCACCGAGCACTTCGGGATGGTCGCCAAGATCTCCATCGACAAGAAGGAGAACGAGGCCTACATCTCCGACGGCTACGGCAACAAGCGCGTGGTCGTGCTCGACGCCGACACCGGCAAGTTCAAGCGCTACTGGGGCGCCTACGGCAACAAGCCTGACGACACGAACCTCGGACGCTACAACCCCGATGCGCCGGTCGCGCAGCAGTTCCGCACGCCGGTGCACTGCGCCGAGATGTCGGTCGACCGAATGGTGTACGTCTGTGACCGCGTCAACGATCGCATCCAGGTGTTCACGCCCGAAGGCAAGTTCATCAAGGAAGCCTGGGTGAGCAAGCGCACCCTCGGCGACGGCTCGACCTGGGACATCGCCTTCTCGAACGATCCACAGCAGAAGTTCATCTACCTGGCTGACGGCAAGGACGAGAAGGTCTGGATTCTGGATCGGCAGTCGCTCGAAATCCTCTCGAGCTTCGGCGACGGCGGCAAGATGCCCGGCCAGTTCTACGCCGTGCACAGCATCGCCACCGACTCGAAGGGCAACATCTACACCACCGAAACGTATGACGGACGCCGCCTGCAGCGCTTCCTCTACAAGGGCATGCAGAGCGTGACCAAGGGCGAGGATCAGGGCACGGTCTGGCCGGTGAAGTCTACTAAGTAATGGCTAATGGCTAATGGCTGATGGCTGATGGCTATGGTTGATGGCGGTGGGCTGATGGTGGACTCCATCGCCCATAGCCATTAGCCTTTAGCCATCAGCCATGACCGCCGACCGCCTTTCCCGGCGCGATTTTCTCTCGAGCGCGCTCTTCGCGGTGTCCTTCTATCGCGTCGCACCCTTTTCTCAAGCAATCGGCAGCCGCGTCGACTCCACATCGCGTTTCATCAGCGCGGTTCCCCTCGGTAATCCTGGCGGCGCTCCGGCGACGCCGTTCGGCCGGCTGCTTGGATCGGGCCTCGACGCGCGGCTGTTCACCGATCTCTCGCAGCTCGGCATCACCGCTCGCACCTCGTCCCCGTCACCTCGCACCTCGCCCGCCGCCCCTCTGACGTCCACCGAAGAGTTCTTCGTCCGTACAGCCGCCCCGCCGGCCGCCGGCGGCAGTCAGTGGCGGGTCGCGCTCGCCGCGCTCGCCGGTGGCGGCGACGCTCCGGCGGTCAATCTGACGATGAGCGATCTCGATCGCATGGCGGCGCCGGGAGGTCGGTATCTCGTCGAGTGCAGCGGCAACGTCGATCAGGCCAACTACGGGCTGATGAGCACCGCCGACTGGGACGGCGTACCCCTGACCATCGTCCTCGATCGAATCGGCGCGCCGCGGCGTCCCTATCGGGTGCTGATCACCGGTCTCGACGACCATCCGACCGCGTCGCGAACCTCCACTGCGGGTGCGAGCTGGATCTTCACGCCTGACCAACTCCAGCGCGCGATTCTTGCCACCCGCATGAACGGCTCACCGCTGACGCCGAACCACGGCGCACCGGTCAGGCTGCTCGTTCCGGGCTGGTACGGGTGCGTTTCGATCAAGTGGGTCAATCGAATCGAGTTCGTCGAAGACGATGCGCCGGCCACGTCGCAGATGCTCGAGTTCGCGGCGCGAACGCACCAGGATCCGGGTGCGCGCCTGGCCCGCGACTTCACGCCGGCCGTGATCGACACCGCCGCAATGCCGGTTCGCGTCGAGAAGTGGATCGTCGACGGTCGCGTCGCTTATCGCCTCACCGGCATCATCTGGGGCGGGAATAAGCCAACCAACCGTCTGTCCATCCGCTTTCGATCGGACCTGCCGTGGCGCCCGGTGGACGATTGCCCGCTGCCTTCGTCGATGCTGACGTGGAACTTGTGGTCGCACACGTGGCGGCCCGACTCGGCCGGGCGCTACCAGATCGTCCTGCGCGTGGATGACCCGTCGATCCGCACGCGCCGGCTGGATCTGTTTTTCTACGTGAGGGAGATAGAGATCGACGAGATTTGAGGATCTGTGGATTTGAGGAGCTGAGGATTTATCTTTGGATCTTGGAAGGCACGGGCTTCGGAATCAGCGAACGCATCTCTGCAAACTCCGATCGACTCTTGTCTGCGCCGTGCCACACCTCTAGAAATTCCTTCGCCGCCTTTGCGGCTTCTTCGGCCATTCCTGCGGCCTTCGCCGCTCGAGCAAGACCGAGCAGCGACAACGCCCGCCGCGGAGTTCTCGCGAGTGCGGCTTCGTACTGGGCGACCGCACCGGCGGCGTCGCCGGTGGCGAGAAGCGTCTCGGCATACAGCTCGCCCGCCGGCTTGATCGGATACGGCCGCGCGATCGGGTTTGGACGTCCCGCTTCGAACTGCGCCGCGCGCGACAGCGTCGCCAGGGCACCCTGCTGATCGCGGCGCGCTAGTCGCAGCAGACCGTCAATCTCCGCCGCCATGATCAGCGTCACCTGACGCACGTCGTTGTCCTGGACTGA
>DASXGC010000002.1:0-16349 GCA_036489235.1 Vicinamibacterales bacterium | reverse complement strand
ACCTTGGCCCGCTCCGCCTTCCAGACGCGCGCGATCTCCTCCAGGATATCGACGAATCCGGGACGGCCCCACTTGGATTCTGGCGGAAAATACGTCCCGCCGTAGAACGGCTTCAGCTCCGGCGTCAGCCATACACTCATTGGCCAACCACCCGAACCGGTGGTCGCCTGCACGAACGTCATGTACACGCGATCGACGTCCGGCCGCTCCTCGCGATCGACCTTGATCGAGACGAAATGCTCGTTGAGGACCGCCGCCAGCGAGCCGTTCTCGAACGACTCGTGTTCCATGACGTGGCACCAATGACAGGTGGAATAGCCGATCGACAGAAAGATCGGTTTGTCGGACGCGCGGGCCGCAGCGAACGCCTCGTCGCCCCACGGAAACCAGTTGACCGGATTCTCCGCGTGCTGCAGAAGGTACGGACTGCGCTCACGCGCGAGACGATTCATCCATTCATTATGACACTTCAGACGCGAGGGCTTGGCGCGGCCGGCACGTCCTCGGGTCGTCCACGGCGCAGACGCGCGTATGCCGCCGTGAACTCGACGCCGTACAGAAGAATCACGGCCGAGACATAAACCCAGGCGAGAAACACGATCACCGCACCGATCGAACCGTTGACGCGCGTGAAGCGCGACATGTCACGCACGTACCACGAGAATCCTGCGAGCGCCACCTTCCACAACAGACCGGTAACCAGCGCACCGATCCAGACGTCCCGCAACCGTACTTTCGCATTGGGGACGTAATAAAAAATAAAGCCGACGACGACGATCAAGAGGAGTGTGGTGGCGTTGCGGACGGTGAGACTGCGCAGGACGCCGAGGCCGGGAAAGTGATCCAGAACTTCGGCGAACCATCTGGCCCCGACCACCTGCGAGGCGCTGACCAGGAGCAGCGCGACGAGCAGAATCAGCGCCGCCACCCCCAGCATCGCAAACGAAATCAGCTTGTGCTTCCAGAAGCTGCGCTGCTGTTCAACACGCCAGGCGTAGTTGACCGCCGTGCTGATCGCGCCAAATACGCCGAGCGCTCCCCAGACCAGCGCGATGGTTCCGCCGACACCCAGCGTCAGCGCGCCGGCGCCAAACGCGTCGAGCTGCGTGGTGATGAAGCCGAACTGGGTCGGAAAATAGCGCAGGACGAACTCGAGAACAGTGTTTCGATCATCAGCGTCGGCAGTGACGCGGCCGAGCAGGGTGAGGGCGAGCAGGAGGAACGGAAACAACGACAACAACGCGTAGTACGCGATCGATGCCGCGTAGGTGAGGTTGTCGCTGTGAAAAAAGCTGTCGAGGCCGAGCCATGCGGACTTCCCGGTCAGCCGCGCGAAGGCTCGCGCACGCTGACCGAGTCCGCCGGCAGGAGCCCCGTTCACCGCGCCATTATGTCAGGCGCGGGCCGGCCCGCCTCGATCCAGGCATCGCGCACCTCGTTGGCGAGGTATACGGGCAGGCTGGCGCCGAGCCAGATCCTGAGCGCACTGAGCGCGAGCCGTCGCAGCGGTGGCTTGGTCACGATGAGATAGGCCGCGGCCACACCTGCGGTCACGACCATTGCGTTCGCCACCGTCCGCGCGGTCGAGTCGGTCACGCCTTAGCTCCGGCGCGCTGCGGCAGCCGCGTCGTTGATCGACGACTGGATCGATGCCTTGCCTTGTGCCGCGGCGGCGCTCGCCTGCTGACCGGCTTCGTCCACCATCGCAGAAGCCGACTTGGCGGCGTCGCGGGCGGCGGATGTTGCCGAATTGGCCGCATCACGCGCGACCGCCGACGCCGAGTTGGCGGTGTCGCGAACATAACGTTGCGCTTCGTCCGCGCCTTTGGCTGCCGCGCCGCGCGCCTTCTCATATACGTCGCGGCCGCGATCCGCCCACTCGCTCGCGGTTCCGGCGGCGCGCTTATATCCTTCGTTGGCCTGGTTCGCCAGGTCGTTGGCGCGATCGGCCAGTTGATTCCTCAACTCGGCGCCGGGCTTCTGCGCGAACAGCAGTCCAAGGCCGACCCCGATCGTCGCGCCCGTCAACAGCCCCAGAACAAAGCCAGCACCGCCGTTGCCGTTGCTGTCGTTTTCGATGCGGTAGTCATTACTCATGTGTGCTCTCCGTAACAGTGTTCAGGATTGAGTTGCGACTTGGGTACGCGGCCTCGCGCGAGCGCAGCACTTCTTCGATCGCTGCCCGCACACCGCGGACGAGGCCGACCATGTGACGCGTTTTGAAACGCACGTTGGTTCGCATGCGATCGGCGGTATCGTCGAGCCGAACCATCGTGTCTTGAATCGCGTGCTCGACCCGCTCGGTATCGGCCTTCACCGTGGTCATCACCTCCTTGACATCGTCGAGGACGACGCTCAACTGGCTGACCATCGGACTCAGGTAGCGCGATTCGATCGCTTCAGCTGTCGTGGCCGCACGGCGATACATCCTGAACATCGTCACGCCGATCGCGATCAGCGTGATCGCCTCGAGCAGGCTGACCGCCGCCATGATGCCGAGGAGAAGATTCGTGGTTTCGAGGCTGCCCGACATGATCGACCTCAGAACGGCGACGTCTGCCGGGGGTTCGAATAGCGCACGCTGGGCGTTGCGTGCGAGGGCGACGATTCGCCGATGGCGTCGTTGAACATTTGCCAGCTATCGCTGGCGACGCCGGTGGCCTTCTTGATGGTAGAGCGGAAACTGGCGAGCTCGCGGGCCAGGTCGTCGATCGCGGGTTCGACCTGGTGACGGAGACGCTTGCCGGAATCGGTGAAAAACAGGTAAGCGACGACACCACCGACCATCGCACCAATCAAAGACGCCAGAACCGCACGCGAGTTGTCCATCAATGCCTCCCTCGGGTTCACCCGATGTCGCCACCGATGTTTCGCTACAAGTTGTATGCCAGCAATGCTGGCCTCGCGTCACTTGGCGGCAGTAGGAGCGGCTGCGGCCGCGGCTGAGCTGCGCGCGGATTTCGCGGCGTCGCGGATGTCGTGCTTCTTCATCTTGCTGTACAGGGTCGGCCGGTAGAGTCCGAGGATCTGCGCGGCCTCCTGCTTGTTCCAGTTGGTCCGCTGCAGCGTCTGCACGATCGCCATCTTCTCGATTTCCGCCAGGGTGCGGTGCGGCGGCACGACGAAGTCCGCTGAAGTGGTCGATTCCTCACGAATCGATTCAGGCAGGTCGGTGACGGCGATCTCGCTCCCCTTCGCGACCAGCACCGCGCGCTCGATCGCATTCTCGAGTTCGCGCACGTTTCCGGGCCAGCGATTGCGAATCAGCAGGTGATAGACCGACGGCGCCAGCGTCTTGACATTTTTCTGGTAGCGCTGACGGAACTTGTCGAGAAAGTAGTCGCACAGCAGCGGAATGTCCTCGGTGCGCTCGCGCAGCGGCGGCACCCGCAGCGTAATGGTGTTGATCCGGAAATAGAGATCCTCGCGCAGCCGGCCATCGCGCAGGGCGGCGTCGAGGTCGATGTTGGTCGCGCACAGCAACCGGAAGTCGACGTGAACGATACGATCGCTGCCGATCGGACGATATTCGCGTTCCTGCAGCACCCGCAGCAGCTTGGTCTGCAGATACGTCGGCATCTCGCCGATTTCGTCGAGCAGCAATGAGCCGCCCTCCGCCATTTCGAAGAGACCTTCCTTGTCGAGCGTCGCGCCCGTGAACGCGCCTTTCTTGTAGCCGAACAGTTCGGACTCGATCAGGTCCTTCGGAATCGCGGCGCAGTTGATCTTGATGAACGGTCCCTTGAGCCGCTTGCTGTTGTAGTGCATCGCATTCGCGATCAGCTCCTTGCCGGTACCGTTCTCGCCCTGAATCAGGATGTTGGCCTCGCTGGCGGCGACGCTCTCGACCAGCTCGAACAGATCCTGCATCTTCTTGCTTTTGCCGACGACGTTCTGAAACTTGTAGCGATCCTGCAGCTTCGCTTTCAACTGCTCGTTCTCGTCAACCAGGGTCTTCTGCTTGATCGCCTTCTCGAGCTTGTCGAGCAGCCGTTCGGCGTCGATCGGCTTTTCGAGAAAGTCGAAGGCTCCGGCTTTCACCGCTTCGACCGATCGCGGGATGTTGCCCTGACCGCTGACGACGATGACCTCGGCTTCTGAGTCGAGCTGACGAAACTTGCGGACCAGCTCGATTCCGTCGACGTCAGGAAGGATCATGTCGGTGATGACGACATCGGGACGCCAGGCACGAAAGAGCTCTTCGCCGCGAGTGCCGATGAGTGCGGTTTTCACCTCGTATCCGGCATGCTCGAGCAGGATCTTCAGCCACTCAGTCATCGCCGGCTCATCGTCTATCGCCAGCACCCGCTTCTTGCGTTTCAGACTCATGGACGCATACTGAATGGAAAACGCGCAACGAGTCAATGCACAAATGTGACGCTCGTTGCAATTCAATACACTCAGTGCCGAGACTTGCACGGCTGGGCTACCGAGCTATCTCAAGCAGTGCCGCCGGTTAGGCGCTGATCGAGGCCGCTAACTGTTCCGCGCCGACGGTGCCATAATTCAGGCGCATGTCCGAATCCGACGCCTCCAAATCAGCCTCAGGCTCCGCTTCGCAACCATCGTCCGCACCAATCGAGACGGTTCCGGCGCCCAAACGGACGGTTACGCGAATCTCGTCGGCGCTGGCGGCCACGGCGTGCGGCGAAGACAAGACGTTGTGCGAACGCTGCGGCTCGGACATGTATCGCATGCACGCGGTCTGGCGCTGCGCGTCGTGCGGATTCAAAACGGACTGCTGCGGCTGGTAATGGTCGTCCTCGACTCGCACGTCAATCCATCCGACCCGGCCTTCCTCTCCAACCGCGATCGCCTGCAGCAGCTGGTCGTCGAGTTGCGAGCACACGCGTCACGCGCGCGCGAGGGCGGCGGAGCGAAGTATCTCGGCCGTCACCGCGAGCAAGGCAAGCTGCCCGTCCGCGAGCGTCTCGCGCTGCTGCTCGATCCCGACACGCCGTTCCTGGAGCTGTCGCCGCTCGCGGCGCACGACATGTACGACGGCGACGCCCCGGCCGCCGGCCTGGTCACCGGGATCGGGCGCGTCTCCGGGCGCGACGTGTTGATCGTGGCGAACGACGCGACCGTCAAGGGCGGCACTTACTTTCCGATGACGGTCAAGAAGCACCTGCGGGCGCAGGAGATCGCGATGCAGAATCGGCTGCCCTGCGTCTACCTGGTCGATTCGGGTGGCGCGTTCCTGCCGCTGCAGGCCGAGGTCTTCCCCGATCGCGATCACTTCGGGCGGATCTTCTTCAACCAGGCGCGAATGTCCGCCGAGCGCATCCCGCAAATCGCCGTGGTCATGGGATCGTGCACCGCAGGCGGCGCCTATGTGCCGGCGATGTCCGACGAAACCATCATCGTCAAAGGCACCGGGACGATTTTCCTCGGCGGTCCGCCGCTGGTCAAAGCTGCGACCGGCGAGGACGTGACTGCCGAGGATCTCGGCGGCGCCGACGTCCACACTCGTCTCTCGGGTGTCGCCGACTACTTCGCGGAAGACGATGAACAGGCGCTGGAGATGTGTCGCACGGTGGTGTCGACGCTGCATTCCGTGAAGCAGCTGCCGCTTGACATGACCGCGCCCGAGGAACCGGCCTACGCCGCCGCCGATATCTACGGCATCGTCAACGCCGACAGCCGGCAGCCGTACGACGTCCACGAGATCATCGCCCGCATCGTCGATGGTTCGCGTTTCGACGAGTTCAAAGAGCGTTACGGCACCACGCTGGTCACCGGTTTCGCACGCCTACATGGATTCCTGGTCGGCATCATCGCCAACAACGGCGTGCTTTTTTCCGAGTCAGCGCTCAAAGGGACGCACTTCATCGAACTGTGCAATCAGCGCGGCATACCGATCGTCTTTCTGCAGAACATCACCGGCTTCATCGTTGGCAGCAAGTACGAGCGCGCCGGGATTGCCAAGGACGGCGCCAAGCTGGTGCACGCCGTGGCGAACTCGGTGGTGCCGAAGTTTACGGTCATCATCGGTGGCTCGTTCGGCGCCGGCAACTACGGTATGTGCGGACGCGCCTACGAGCCGCGGATGCTGTGGATGTGGCCGAACGCGAGGATCTCGGTGATGGGTGCGCTGCAGGCTGCGTCGGTATTGACGACGGTCAAGCGCGATCAGTCAACGAGGGAAGGCAAGCCGTTCTCCGCTGAGGACGAGGCGGCAATCCGGCAGCCCATCCTCGACAAGTACGAACACGAAGGGTCGCCCTATTACTCCACTGCGCGGATGTGGGACGACGGAATCATCGATCCGGTGGATACGCGGACCGTGCTCGCGCTCGGGTTGTCGGCCGCATACAACGCGCCGATCCCTGAAGCAAAGTTCGGCGTGTTTCGAATGTAGACGGCTCATGGAATCCTACCAATTCCTGCTCGTCGCCGCCGAAGCTGGCGTCGAGCGCCTGACCCTCAATCGGCCTGACGTGCGCAACGCGTTCAACGAACACGTCATCACCGAGCTGACGGCGTGGGCCGCCGCGGCCCGCTCGCGAGCGGAGCGGCACAAGACTCGAGTGGTCGTGCTCCAAGGCGCCGGGAAGATGTTCTGCGCCGGCGCCGACGTGAACTGGATGTCGAAGACGGTTCAGTTCACGAAAGAAGAAAACGAACGTGACGCGATGGCGATGTCGCGGATGTTCGCCGCGATCAACGCATTGCCTGTGCCGGTCGTCGGTCGCGTTCAGGGCGCGGCGCTCGGCGGTGGCGCGGGGTTGGCCGCTGTATGCGATGTGGTCGTGGCGGCGGAGGACGTGATGTTCGGCTTCACGGAAGTGAAGCTCGGGCTTCTTCCGGCGGTGATCTCTCCATTCGCACTCGCCAAGATCGGGCGTTCGGCGGCGCGCGAGCTGTTTCTCACCGGCGCGCGGTTCTCCGCCGCGAGAGCGAAAGAGATCGGCCTGGTCCATGCCGTGGTGCCAGCCGCCGAGCTCGACGCCGGCGTCGAGCATTACCTGCGCGAATTCGCTAACGCAGGCCCCGAAGCCGTCGCTGCCGCGAAGGCGTTGATTCCGTTGGTGTGGGAGCGAACCACCGACGAAGCGAGCGCGATCACGACCAGGGCAATCGCCGACCGGCGCGTCTCCCGCGAAGGGCAGGAAGGACTGCACGCTTTTCTCGAAAAGCGGAAGGCCAGCTGGTCGTGATCAAGCGGCTCCTGATCGCGAACCGCGGCGAAATCGCCCTGCGCATCGTCCGTGCCTGCCGGGAGATGGGCATCGAGAGCGTTGCGGTTTACTCCGACGCCGACATCGCCGCGCCTCACATCGTCGCGGCTGACCGCGCGGTCGCGATCGGGCCGGCCCCCGCCAGGGACAGTTATCTCTCGACCCCACGTCTGCTGGAGGCGGCGAGAAGCGCCGGTGCCGACGCCGTGCATCCCGGGTACGGATTCCTGTCGGAGAATGCGGGGTTCGCGCGCGCCTGCGGTGACGCGGGCCTGATTTTCGTAGGTCCACCGCCTGACGTCATCGCCCACATGGGGTCGAAGATCAACGCCCGGCGTCTGGTGGCGGCGGCCGGCGTCCCGGTCGTCCATGGCGACGTGCCGGACGATCAGTCCGACGCTGGTCTGCGATCGGCGGTCGAGCGAGTCGGCCTACCGGCGCTGATCAAGGCGTCGGCCGGCGGTGGCGGCAAGGGTATGCGCACCATTCGTGACGCCGCCGACATCGACGAGTCAGTTCGCTCCGCCCGGCGTGAGTCAACGGCGGCGTTCGGCGACGGCACGCTCTATGTCGAGCGCCTGATCGAATCACCGCGTCATGTCGAGGTGCAGATCTTCGCCGACGACCACGGACAGGTTGTTCACCTGTTCGAACGTGAATGCTCAGTCCAGCGACGGCATCAAAAGGTGATCGAGGAGAGTCCGTCACCGGCGTTGACGCCAGAGCTTCGATCGCGAATGACCGCTGCTGCAGTTGCGGCCGCGAAGGCCGCGGGATATCGCAACGCGGGCACGATCGAGTTCCTGGTGGACGGTTCGCGCGCCGGCGCCGCCGACGCGCCGTTCTATTTTCTCGAGATGAACACGCGGCTTCAGGTCGAGCATCCAGTGACGGAGCAGGTGACCGCTCTCGATCTGGTGCGGGCGCAGCTTCTGGTTGCGGCCGGCGAGCCTTTGCCGTGGACGCAGGATTCGATCAGCCAGCGGGGACACGCCATCGAGGCGCGCGTGTATGCCGAGGATCCGGCGGAGGGGTTTTTGCCGCAAGCGGGACGACTCCTGCTCTATCGCGAGCCACGATCTCCCGGTATCCGGATCGACTCGGGAGCGGTCGAAGGTGGCGAGGTCTCGATCTACTACGACGCGATGATCGCTAAAGTCATCGCGACCGCCGAGAATCGCGACCGCGCCATTGCCCGGCTCGGATCCGCGCTCCGCGATTTCCCGATTCTCGGTGTGCGCACGAACATTCCGTTTCTCCTTCGCATACTCGACCACCCGCGTTTTCGGGCGGGGACGATGGACACCGCGTTTCTCGATCGCGAGGGCGCGACACTGGCCGGCAGCGCGCCGGAAATGCCTCCACACGTCCGTGCAGCAGTCCAGGCGGCCGAACACGACCGCCGCCAAACACCCGGAGCCTCGGCACCTGAAGTTGGAGGCGCCGGTCGCCGCCAGATCGATCCCTGGACCGCCATCCATCGGTGGGGACGTGAGTAAGACGGCCGCCACCGTGACTCGCGTCGGCGACGGTGTGTACCGAGTGGAGGAGGACGGCCGCTCCGTAATCGTGTACGTCGCTCTAACCTCGGCTGGCAGCTGGGCCTTCTCGAACGGCGAAATCTTTCGCACGAGGTCTGCAGACGAGGCGCAGCTGAAGTCGCGGCCACGCGCCGGCCGAGCTACGGCGTCGAAGATAACCGCGCCGATGCCGGCGACTGTACTGAAAGTGAACGTCAAGCCCGGCGACACGGTCGCCAAGGGCGATGTGCTGGTGGTCCTCGAGGCGATGAAGATGGAACTTCCCATGCGCGCGCCTGGAGCAGCAACCGTGACGACGGTCGCGTGCCGCGAGGGCGAGCTCGTGCAGGCGGATGCGTTGCTCGTCGCGCTGGGGCCACGCGCCGCATGACCCCGTCGCACGTCACGATCGTCGAGGTCGGCCCGCGGGACGGCCTGCAGAACGAGCACGTGACGGTCGCGACCGCCGACAAGATCGCGTTTGTCGATCGGCTCAGCGCCGCACGACTTCCTGTCATCGAGGTGTCGGCCTTCGTCAGCCCGAAATGGGTGCCGCAAATGGCCGATGCTGCCGAAGTGTTCGCAGGAATCGCTCGCGCCGGCGGCATCCGTTACACCGCATTGGTGCCGAATCTGGCAGGGCTCGATCGGGCGCTGGCCGCCGGCGTCAGCGAGATCGCCGTGTTCGCGGCGTCCACGGAAACCTTTAGCCAGAAGAACATCAACCAATCGATCGACGAATCGCTGGCCGGCTACCGGCGGGTGTGCGACCGTGCGCTCGCGGCAGGGCTGCGGGTGCGGGGCTATCTGTCCACGGCATTTGGCTGCCCATTCGAGGGCGACGTGGCGCCGGAACGCGTCGCCGAGGTGGCCGCGCGGCTGATCGAGCTCGGTGTATTCGAAGTCGCGGTCAGCGACACCATCGGCATTGCTCATCCGGGTCAGGTGCCGCGGGTATTGGATGCCGTTCTGACACGGCTGCCTGTCGATCGCATCGCGCTGCACTTCCACGACACCCGCGGCACGGCGCTCGCGAACGTCCTGACGGCGTTGCCCTATGGCATCGCCACGTTCGACGCGTCAGCCGGTGGACTCGGCGGCTGCCCGTACGCGCCGGGCGCCGCCGGCAACCTGGCGACCGACGACCTGATCTACATGTTGAACGGTCTGGGGATTGAGACGGGTGTGTCGCTCGACGCCGTGAGCGTCGCCTCCGAGTTCATCGCCTCGAAGATCGATCACCCGCTGCCGTCGCGCTACGCGCAGGCGTGCCGCGCGGCAAACTTCTAACTTGTTACCGGCGCGTTCTCACTTGTGAGAATCTTGACGACCTCTTCCCACGGCATCATGTTGATGGCGTCGTAGTCGGCCGGGCAGCCGAACTCGCGCTGTTGCGGCGCCGTGGTATTTCCGAGCGTGACGCAGAGGCCGCAGCCGATGCACAGGTCGGCGCGCACGGCGCAAACCATGCGTCCGTCGCGATCCGGCTCTTCGACGATGCAGCCGGCGACCGGACAGGCAGCCTGGCAGATGGAACACGCGAACGCGCCAAAGCAGGAATCGGGGTCGATAACCGCTATCGTCTTCGGAGCCTTCTTACGCGGCCCCGACATCATCTTCGTCCACATGGGCCGGATTATAACTGAATCAGTGCAGCAGCGGATGGCCGGCGGCGGGTTCTCCCAGTTCAGGCATCACCGGAAACATCGTGGTGACGTCCTCGTAGATCAGTCCGTACGAGTTGATCCCGAAGTAGCGCAGGTTCGTGAGGTCGGTAGGGTCGGCCGCTGCGCGGAATCCCTGTCCGCCCTCGCCCGCTCCGACACCGTTGCACGAAGCCGGCGAGCCGCCGAATGGGACGGCGGCAAGCTGCACGATGTAGCCGGCCTTGACCACGGAATTGCTGGTTGTCAGATCCGGCGAGAGAAATGGCTCATTTGATCCGGGCGGCGTCTGCCCGAGCGAGGGCAGGGTTGGCGCGTAGAACCCGTTGCCGCAGGTGAGTGCGTAGGTGAGTTCGGCGCTGTTGATGGCGCGCATCGAACCGATGGCCGATGCCGCTCCCGCGGCCTGCTTGGCCAGCAGGAGCTTCGGCACCGCGATTCCGCTGAGGATGCCGATGAGCCCGCAGACAAAGATCAGGTCGAGCAAGGCGAAACCGCTGTCGGTTCTTCGAATGGCCACGATCTGCACTCCTGCACCATAGCTGCAGAGCTCATGCCGACTCTTGACCTCTAAGACACTCTTTGTTTCCAACAACTTACACATCACTGACCCCCGCCGGGTCTGACATTTTACGTCAATGGACGTTTAACTGACAAATGTTGCCAGTGATGTTTCGGTCCAACTGCTGACCTGCTGCAGGCTCAGCCGGCCTGCATGAGCCTCTGACTGAGGCCTTCCACGAGCTCCTTATCGGTGACGGGCAGGTCGTCGAAGAAGCAGTTAATCGCCTGGACGATGACGCGCCATTGGGACATGCCGGTAACGGCGCTGAGAGCGTTCAACCGGGCCTTGAACTCGGCTGGTACGCGAATACTCAATTGCGGATAATCCTTGACCCGTTCTCCGTGCTTTGCGCCAGCGGGCGGGCGTCCTACTCGACGATGGTTCGCATGGTTCGCATTCTTGTCTGACATAAGCATCGCTGGCGATGCAGAGCTGAGATGCGCCAACCCCACAGCGCATCGGACTCGTGCGTGCATCGGTGAATTCACGCCAGCGAAAACACCATGTCAGTAAAGAGTGCAAAGAGAGCGCCAAACTACTTCGTTCGGCCTTTGCTCGTGCTGGATAGATTCGGCGCATTCTCGCCAAGCGCGGTCGCGAGATCGACCTGATGTTCCTGTTCCTGCCGGAGAATCTCGCGAATGTCTTCCGCGATCGCGTACTCGCCGAGCGCCTCGCATTGACGCACACGCTCGCGATAGGCGCGAATGGTGTTGTTCTCGTTCTCGAGATCGGCACGCAGCATTACCTCCACCTTCTCGGATTGCTTCACTGGCTGCGCGGTGACGGTCGGCATTCCTCCCAGGTAGTCGATGTGCTTGGAAATCGTCAGCGCGTGGCTCAACTCCTCGCCGGCGTGCTTCTCGAGTTCCTTCGCAATGTTCATGTACTGGGCACCCTTGATGACCTGCGAGTACACGACATACGCAATGATGGCTTGATACTCGCGCGACAAATCCTCGTTGAGCCGGTCGATCAGTTGCTCGCGTGTAACGGTGGCGTCAGGCATTCGCTTCTCCTGAGGCACAGTCTAGCGAAAACAATGCCGAAACTACCTCGACTGTGAATTCAGACAGACATCAAGCGACTTTGAGGTAACGAAAACAGCTTTACACTAACGTTAAGGAGAGTGAAAGCGCGGACCACTGTGCTCAGCAAAATGGGATAGAATTCTCCGCATTCCCACAGGCTGTGCGCACGTTCTCCCCTCACGGCTGGCCGTGTTCGCCAGTGTCCGCCGGTGTATGGCCAACGACACGACAAACATGGAAACTCCTGAGTCCCTGCACTCGATGATCGTGCGCCACCACACCACGGTGTCGCATTTGGACGCGCCGGACCTCGAGCCCGCGCGCCGGGTGTCGTAGCGAAGTGCCGCTGGCCGCTGGCGTTCAAATCGTCGGACGATTCGAGATTCTCGCGCCGCTCGGCGCTGGCAGCATGGGCGAGGTCTACCAAGCGCACGACCTGAAGCTGCGGCGTGACGTCGCGCTGAAGCTGTTGTCGGCCGCACTGGCCAAGTCCGAGGAACATCTACTGCGGTTCGAGCGTGAAGCGCGCGCGGCCTCGGCGCTGAACCATCCTAACATCTGCACCATCTACGACGTCGGCCAGGCACCCGAAGCCGAGAATCGGCCGTACCTGGTGATGGAACTGCTGCGCGGCATGACGCTGTTCGAGGTTCTGGCGTCGGGCCCGTTGTCGGTGTCCACGACGATCGGACTTGGCGTTCAAATCGCCGACGCGCTCGATGCCGCGCACAACGCCGGCATCATCCACCGCGATCTCAAGCCGGCCAACATCTTCGTCACGGCTCGCGGCGATGCGAAACTGCTCGACTTCGGCCTCGCCGCCATGAACGATGCGGTCGAAGCCAGCCAGCCGGCGGGGATGGAGGAGGCACACCATCCCACTGTGCTGACCAACCCCGGCACTGCGGTCGGAACGGTGCTCTACATGTCGCCCGAGCAGGCACTCGGCGACCCGCTCGACCAGCGCACGGACCTCTTTTCGCTCGGCCTCGTGCTGTACGAGATGCTGACCGGTCGGCGCGCGTTCGAAGGGCGTTCGACCACCGCGATCGTCGATGCGATCCTGCACGCGACGCCGAGTGGATTGGAAGCAGCGGACATCTCGAACGTCCCGAAGGATCTGCGCCGCCTGCTCACCCGTCTGCTCGACAAGGACCGCGATCGTCGTCCGGCCACCGCGGCGGAGGTCGCGTCGCAGCTGCGCGCGGTGCAGAGCGGATCGATTGCCGGGCGGGAATACGCGGCTGCGCTCGGCAGCGATATACCAGGATCGGGTGCGGCGCGCGGTCCTTCGAGCATTGTGAAGAAGATGTCCCGGCTCGGGTCGCGGGACGGATCGTCCGGCCTGACCCGAGCGCTGTCGGCGGGCAACGTGCGCGAAGCCGCGGCGTTCGCGGTCGTGCTGCTCGTGCTGGTGCTGGGCGGTTTCGGTGTTTTCACCTGGTACCGTGGCCAGCCGAAGGTTGCTGTCGCTCGCGAACCGCTGCTGCTGACCGAGTTCGAAAACACCACCGGTGAAACGGTGTTCGACGGCGCGCTGAAAGACGCGCTCGAGATCCAGCTCCAACAGTCGCCTTATGTCAGCGTGGTGCCGCGCTCACAGGTCCGGTCGACACTTCAGCTGATGGCACGGTCGCCCGACGAGGCGGTCACCGACGCGGTGGCGCGAGACCTGTGCGAGCGTCTCGGAGTAAAGGCGATCGTGCTCGGCTCGATTGCACCGCTGGCGCCGGCGTATGTGATTACGCTCGAAGCGCGCGCCTGCCGGACCGGCGACCGGCTCGCGACCGAGCAGATCCAGGCCGCCTCAAAAACCAACGTGCTCGCGAGCGTGAGCGCCGCCTCGGCCAGCATTCGCGAAAAGCTCGGCGAGTCGATCGGCTCGATCGAGCGCTTCAACGTGCCGGCGCAGAACGCGACCACCGCGTCGCTCGAGGCGCTGCAGTCGTACAGCAGGGGCGTCGACACGCGTTTCAAGAACGGTGACGCGCAGTCGATCCCGTTCTTCGAGCGCGCGCTCGAACTGGATCCGAATTTCGCCCTCGCGTCGGCCCGCCTCGCAGCGATTTACACCAATCTCCGGGATCTCGATCAGGCGCAGACCTACATCAAGCGTGCCTACGCGCGTAGCGATTCGCTCAGCGCGCCGGAGCGGCTCTTCATCCGCTCGCAGTATCACTTCACGGTCACCGGCCGGCTGGACGAAGTGGTCGCGACCTATCAGACATGGATCGACACCTATCCCGACGACTGGGTGCCACACAACAACCTCGCCGCTGCATATGCCAAGCTGAATCGATTCGAGGACTCGGCGCGGGAGGGGAAAATCGCCGTACGTCTGGGATCGAACTCGGTGCTCGGATACCAGCAATACGCCCGCAGCCTGCTGGCACTCGATCGGTTGCCCGACGTCAGCGGCGTGTTGGCGGACGCGGCTGCGAACGGCCTGGACTCTTCGGTCCTCCACCAGTTCGGCTACGACCTGGCATTCGTTGCGAACGACGCGACCGCCATGCAGGAGCACCTGCGTGCGACGCGACCACGAGCCGACGGCTATCTGGTGACGACCGAGGCGGCACGCGCCGCGATGGCGACCGGACAAATCAACGCCGGCCACACGTTCTATACCGAAGCCGTCGCCGCCGCACGCGCGGCCGGCGCCTCGGACGTCGCCGGCAGTCTGGTTGCCGAAGCGGCGGTGTCGGACGCGCTGCTGGGGGACACCATGCGCGCGCAGGCCGAATTGCAGCAAGCGGTCGGCATCGCCGGCGGCGTCGAGACCAACTGGACCGCTTCGCTGGCTGCCTCGTTCTCGGGACGTACCGCTCAAGCCGCACAACTCGCGGACGCGTTCGACCGTCAGAGCGCGCCGTCGCCGGATAATTCCCGCGCGGCCTCGCCGACCCTGCGAGCCGCCGTCGCGCTGGCCACCAACGATGGACGCCGGGCGCTCGACATCCTCAGCAACGCCGGCCCGTTCGAGCACAACAACGGCTCGTGGCTGCCCTACCTGCGCGGATTGGCTGCCGAGTCGGTCGGGGACAATCAGGCTGCCGTCACCTCATTGCGCGACGTGGTGTCCCGGCACGGCCAGGACCCGGCGAGTCTTCTTCACGTGATCGCGCGACTACCACTTGCCCGCGCCCTGGTTGGCGTCGGCGCCGTCGCCGAAGCGCGCCAGCAGTACACGGACTTTGCCACGGCCTGGCGCGACGCCGACCCCGGCCAACAGTTGATGCAGACCGCACTACGCGAGGCAGCCGCGCTGCCCATCCCGGCGTCGCCGCCGGGCCAGTCATCCGCTCACCCATGAACGTCGATGTCCTGCTCGTCTCGATGCCGTTCGGCCCGCTGTTTTCACCGTCGCTCGGCCTCAGCCTGCTGCAGCCGCTGATTGCCGCGCGCGGCATGACCTGCCGCCAGGACTACTTCACGCTGCCATTTGCCGAGAAGATCGGCGAGAAACTCTATTCGAAGATCACCAGCCAGAACCGCGCGATGTCACGGGCCTTCGTCGGTGAGTGGATCTTCTCGCATGCCCTGTTCGACTGGGATGCGTCGCACGACGAACGCTATTTGTCTGAGGTGCTGCTGAAGGCGCCGTCGTGGCTGGGCCGTAACCCGACCCGGCCGCCGGCACCCGGCGAATTGCGGGCCATCCTGAAGGCCCGCGACGCCGCGAGCGCCTTCATCGACGCCTGTGCCGATCAGATCCTCGAGTCGAAACCGCGCCTGGTCGGATTCACCAGCGTGTTCCAGCAACACCTCGCGTCGCTCGCGCTCGCCAAGCGAGTGAAAGAGCGCCTTCCGGACTGTTATGTGGTGATGGGCGGCGCCAACTGCGAAGCGACGATGGGAGTGGAGACGGTCAGACAGTTTCCATACGTGGACGCCATCGTCTCGGGCGAGGCCGATCAGGTTTTTCCCGAGTTGGCCGCTCGCATCGTGGCCGGTCAACCAGTGGGCGAGCTGAAAGGCGTCGTTACGCGGGAGACCGTGGAGGCGGCCGCGGCGATGATGCCGCCGCCCACCGCGCAGGGCATCATCGACCTCGACGCGTTGCCCTACCCGGATTTCACCGATTTCTTCACGCAGTTTCAGCGGAGCCGCTTCAGTCGCCACTGGCAGGCGAGCGTGTTCGTCGAGACCTCACGCGGCTGCTGGTGGGGCGAGCGGATGCATTGCACGTTCTGCGGCCTCAACGGTGCGACCATGACCTACCGCAGCAAGTCCGCGCCACGGGCGCTGGCGGAACTGCTGCATCTGACCGGCACTCACCCCGGCTGCGATATCCAGGTCGTCGACAACATCCTCGACCTGAAGTACTTCAAGACGCTGCTGCCGGAACTCGCCGAGCGCAAGTTGAACGTGTCGTTGTTCTACGAGAC
>DASXGC010000432.1:0-2948 GCA_036489235.1 Vicinamibacterales bacterium | reverse complement strand
TCGTCGTATCTCGCGCCGACGCGGCGATTCTGGGGGTGGCCAATGAAGGTTTTGTTGTCTCTCGCTTGCGCCGCAGCGATCGTGGCGGCGCCGGCCACAGCCGCCGACCTGTTGGGCACCGCTCCGCCGCTCACCCTGCCGGCGCCCTCAAGTCCACTGATCTTCGAGTCCGGCTCGAACTGGTATGTGCGGGCCGATGTCGGAATGAGTTTCGACGACGCGCCGAGCGTTTCGTTCTCGAGCATTGCTGTGCCGCCGCCCGGCTTCGCCGGCGCGCCCCTGCCCGTCTATTCCGGACAGAACATCCACGCGACCGACTTCACCGGCAGCGTCGGCGCCGGCTATCGCTTCAATAATTACTTGCGCTTCGACGGAACCTGGGACTACCGCACCGGGCCGGGCGGATCGAGCAGTGCGAGTGTCGTCTGCCCCTATGGGCTCACCGGACTAACGAGCCAATATCCGCCCAATCCACTCCTGGGCTACCTCTACAACACCACGAACACCTGCATTGGCTCGGCCAACATCAAGCAGCACAACAACACCTTCCTCGCCAACGCCTACCTCGACCTCGGGACCTATTACGGCTTCACGCCCTATGTCGGCGGGGGGGCCGGCTTCAACATCAACACCATGTCGGGAAGCCTCGCCTTCAACCAGACCGCCAACGGTCTGCCCTATGCGGCCGATCTCACTCCGACCGGCGCCTATCCGCAGCTTTGGCTCGATCAGTTCGGGAATTTGATCAGTCCGCAGCCCAATATCGCGTTCACGCAGCAAAACTGGAACCGAACATTTAGCTCGACGACCTACTCCTTCGCCTGGGCGCTGGCGGCGGGTCTCGGATTCCAGCTCACTCCCAGCGCGACACTCGACGTCGGTTATCGATATTTGAACAGCGGCGCGATCACGACCCTCATCAACCCGCAGACGGGGATGACGGTCAAGCAGAACAACTGGTCGCAGCAAATCCGGGTCGGCCTTCGCTACACCATACAGTAAGGGCCGCGGCTCGAGGGCGGCTTGTTTCGATCGCGCCGCCATGCGAGGTTCGTGAGCCGTCAATAAGACCGAAGAGTATTCGGCGCGGTTTTCGAATGAGGGAGGGACCCCATGGTCAGAATGGTCGCGAGGCTGGTCGTCGTCGCGTTGTTTGCGCTGTCGTTGCCGCTAGCGGTTCAAGCCAAGACTTTGTACTGGATCTCGCATGGGAGCCCGGCCGATCCGGTCTGGACCTACTTTCTCGCCGGCGCGAATATGTGGGCGAAGGACACCGGCCAGACGGTCAAGACCTCGTTCCACAATGGCGACGTCCCCTCGCAGCAGGAGGCGATCCGCGCCGCCATCGCGGCGAAGGCCGACGCCATCGTCACCACGAGCCCCGATCCCGGCAGTCTCGTCGATGTTGTCAAGGAAGCGCGCGCGGCGGGCATCCCCGTCATCAACTTCAACACCCCCGACCCGAAGGTGAACTTCACGGCTTACGTCGGCGGCGATCTCCTCGTCGTCGGAAAGGCGTGGGCGCAGTATCTCGTCGACCACAAGCTGGTGAAGTCCGGCGACTTCGTCTGGATGCCGGTCGAGGTTCCTGGGGCGAGCTATGGCGTCGAAGAGAAGAAGGGCATCGACACCGTCTTCGGCCCGCTCAACATCAAGACGGAAGTGACCGACTCGACGCTCGACCAGGCGAACGTCATCTCGCGCATGAGTGACTACCTCACCGCCAACAAAGGCAAGATCAACGCGATCATCGGCCTTGGCGACATGGTGACCGGCTCGATCAAGCGCGTGTTCGATCAGGTCGGAGTGAAGGCGGGCGAAATCCCGGTGGTGGGCTGGGGCAATTCGCAGGACACCACGGCGGAAGTCAAAGACGGCTACGTCAACGCCGCCATGTGGCAGGACCCGCAGGCGACGAGCTACCTCGCCTTGTCGCTCGGCGCGATGGCGGCCGGCGGCGTGCCCCCGGGCTTCAACATCACGGTCGGCACGCTCTATGACAAGTCGAACGCCGACGTCTACGACAAGATGATGTCAGGCAAGTAAGCGCCGAACGCATTCCCGTCCCGCGCCGATCATCGCCGGGACGGGGAATCCCTCATGACTCTGAGCCGTGGCGCTGCCTTCGCCGCCTTATCCTCCGGTGACCGGACTTGACACAACCGTCCCTCCTCCGACGCTTCATATCGGCGCCGGAGTTCGGCCCCTTCGTGCTGCTGATCCTTGAGATCGCGGTCTTCGCGGCGATCAATTCGGCGTTCGTGTCCCCGCTCAACATCTCCAACACGCTCACCTTCACCGTCGAGCTCGGTCTTATCGCGCTCGCCATGACGCTTCTCATGACGGCGGGCGAATTCGACCTCTCCGTAGGCTCCGTGTTCGGCTTCGCGCCGGTCGTGATGTGGACGCTCTACAATTCCGGCGCGACCTCCTTATTCGTCGGCTTCGTCGCCGCGCTCATCATTTCGGCGGGAATCGGCCTGTTCAACGGCCTCTTCGTCACGCGCCTCAGGATCCCCTCGTTTCTCGTGACCCTCGGCATGCTGCTGGTGGTGCGCGGCGTCGCTCTCTTCGTCACCGACGGCTTTCCCCAGCGCACCTGGAGCGCCGGCAGCCAATGGCTCGCCAAGCTTCTGGTCGGCGACTTCTATGTCGGGCCGTTTCGCGTCTATGCGTCGCTGTTCTGGTTCATCGCGGCGGCGATCATCCTCGGCTATGTCCTGACGCAGTCGAAATTCGGCAACTGGATCCAGGCGACCGGCGGGAATGCGGTGGCGGCGCGGGCGCGCGGCGTGAATGTGAACGCAGTCAAGGTCTGGCTCTTTGTCCTGAGCGCCGTCATGTCGGCTTTCGCCGGCGTCATCAGCTCGATCCGCACTTCCGCCGCAAATCCGAACAGCGGAACCGGCTATGAACTCGAAGTGATCGCGATGGTCGTCATCGGCGGG
>DASXGC010000420.1:0-3357 GCA_036489235.1 Vicinamibacterales bacterium | reverse complement strand
GTTGCCGTGCGGGCGCAGGATCAACCGCCTTCGCCAGCGGCGGCGACAACGCTCGCCGACGTGCCGCTCAGTGCTTCGGCAACACTCACGGTTGAACGGCGCGGTGAGATCGTCCTGCTCGGATTCAACCGTCCCTTCATTCAGAATCGCCTCGACCCGCCGACACGGCTGCGCCTGGCCGAAACGCTCTACCAGTACGAACACGATCCGACGCTGCGTGCGGCGATCCTGTTCGGACACGGCGAAAATTTCTCGCGCGGCATCGACGTGGACGCGTCACAAGCGGCGATCGCCGCGGGCCGCCGCACCGTAACCGGATCGCCGGCGATCGACCTGCTTGGCAAGTCGCAGCCACACCTGTCGAAGCCAGTCGTGGCCGTTGTGCACGGTGACACCTGGAATCTCGGACACGAGATCTACCTGGCCTCCGACATTCGTATCGCCGCGGCGAATACACGCTTCGGTCAGGACGAAAACACGCACGGGCGTTTCCCCGGCGGCGGCGCCACGGTGCGCTTTGTCCGCGAGGCGGGCTGGGGTAACGCGATGCGCTACATGCTGACCGGCGATCACTGGAACGCCGAGGAGTCGTACCGCATGGGAGTGACGCAGCAGATTGCGCCGACGCCTCAGGCTGCGCTCGAAGCCGGAATTGCCGTTGCGCAGAAGATCGCCGCGTGCGGCCCGCTGTCGATCAAGGCCACGCTGGCGTCAGCGCACCAGCTGGTCGATCCGGTGGAGGCCGACGCCTTGTCGAAGCTCGACGCTCAGTACAGCGCGCTTTATCGAACCGAGGACTTCATCGAAGGCCGGCGCGCCGAAGCCGAAGGCCGGCCGCCACGATATCAAGGCAAGTAGCGGCTACGCGACCCTTGCCTCGGTCTCAACCGGCATCGGCGGCACAATCGAGAGCGGCGGATGACTCTTCACCTGCGGTTCCTCCGGCGCGTCCTTGGTACGGGTGAATGACTTGATCAGGCTCTCCAGGAACGAGAAGAACACATCGACGGCGTAGCCCGCGAGAAACGCGAGAGCCAGCGGCGGCACCGAGGCGCCCTGAGTGCTGGTGAAGTTGTTGAACAGTCCGACCACCCCGCCGCTGATCGCAGCGATCAGAAAACGCGCTGAATTTGCACTCGACGGAACGTAGGTCCGGTTCGCCATGTCCCGTTCGAACGATCGCAGCAGGTAGGCGCAGGTGCCAAGCAGCGCGTAGAGAACAGGCAGCAGGCAGTTCGCGACCGCGCCATAGAACATCGCCACGTCTTCCTGCAGGCTCTGCGCAAAATACCGGACGTCCTGATATTTGACGACGCGCTCGTCGGCGGCCGCCTCCAGATGCGTGGTCAGCTCCGGCGGCAGCTGAAACAGGTCGTGCAGTTTCTGCGGATCGTTTCGCTGCTTCGCGAACGGGTCCGCCTCGAGAAACAGCATGAAGGCGTTCAGTCGTCGCGCCCGATAGTCGATCGACCGAATCAGCGCCGCGAACTCCTGCAGCTCGGTGACGACCTCGGCCACCGACAGACCCGCGGGCATGACCGGTCCGGCGCTGTGCTGTCCGTCAGGTATCGTCACGACCGGGCCAGTCGGGTGCAGCTGGGCGACCAGCTTCACCGCCAGATCGTTGGCGCTGGTGATGTCCTTGCGGATCGCGTCAGAGAAGCCTGACGTGACGAAACTGCCGATCGAGAACGGGACGATGATCAGTGCGAGGCACACGGCCCATCCGAGGTAGCTTCGGATCGCGTGTCGTGGCTCGTCATGGCAGGCCTTCAGGCTTTCGGCCGTCACCGGCTTGAGCTTGGCGGCGAGCTTGGTGAGCGCGGTCAGCAAATCCGCCGCGGCCTGTTCTTTCCAGATGCCGCCGCTGAACGCGCGCGCCTGGACGACGCTGTGACGGATGTCCGGATCCACGTCGACGCCGGATTCAGCCGCGAATTTCATCAGGCGTTCGGCGTCTTTGAGTGCGTCCTCCAGATAGGACGGGGACAACGGCGTGGCGTCAACGTTCTCCATGACCTGACCTCTTGCCTTCCCGGCTTGTACCGATTCAGGGGATTAGTGACGCGAGCGACTGAATTGTTTCAGTCGGGAGAACGGCAGAGATCGGGGCGCCGATGATACTCTTCAGGCCGCCGGAGGAGACGCATGGAACGAGTTCAGGTATTGCTGAGCGGGAGTGGGGCATTCCTGCTGAGTTTCGTCATCTCGTTGGGTCTGCTGGCGCTGTTCGTGGCCCTCTACAGCGCGATGACCGCGCATCACGAAATGAAGCTGATTCGAGCCGGCAACAAGGCCGCCGCCTTGTCTCTCGGCGGCGCCGTGGTCGGCTTCGTGATCCCGGTCGGTAAGGCCGTGGCCCAGAGCACCAGTGTCGTGGACCTTCTGGTGTGGGCGGCAATCGCGTTCATCACCCAGATGCTCGCGTATGGCGTGGCCACGCTCATGCTGCCGCACCTGCGTCGGGCGATCGAGGACGATCAGGTGGCCAGCGGCATTCTGCTGACGGCGTTGTCGATCGCGATCGGCCTGCTCAACGCCGCCAGCATGACCGTATGAGATCACGTGGGACTGCGTTTCCGCGGATGCACCAGCGATGAGGCGCTCGCAACAGGTTTCGCTGCAGCTCGTGCCGATCGCGGCTGCGTTGTTTCTCACCGCCTGTGAGACCACGCAGAAGACCTGTGTCGATCAGAACCAGCAGGTCGTTTCTGACACCAACTGCGCCGGTCAGGCGTGGGACGACACGATGCCGGTGAGCCAGCGGCGCCCCGGTTCGCCTTACTACTGGCACTGGATGCGCGGCGGCTTCTTTGGTCGATCGTTCGCCTCCAGCTACTTCTCGGGAACAAACAGCAGGTCGGGGACAGGCGGCAGGTCGGCAACCGCGCGCGGCGGCTTCGGGTCGTCGGCCGCGTCACACGGCGGCTCCTCGAGCTGACCATGCATCGACGCACCATCGAACCACGCGCGGATTGGCTGGAGCAGGTTCAGGCTCGTGGACTGGTCTACGCGCAGACCGCCGATCGACCCTATTGGAACGAGAGCGTCTACTACGAGTTCACCGCTGCCGAAGTCGATCGCCTGGAGGCGGCGACCGGCGAACTGCAGCGGCTGTGTCTCGAAGCCGGGCAGCACATCATCGACCGCAATCGTTTCGCCGAATTCGGCATCCCGGCTCTGGCCGTCGATGCGATTCGCCGCACCTGGGACGCGGAGCCTCCGGCGATCTACGGACGGTTCGATCTGGCGTTCGACGGACAGGACATCAAGCTGCTCGAGTACAACGCCGACACGCCGACGGCACTGCTCGAGGCGAGCGTGATTCAATGGGACTGGCTGCAGGCGCGGTTTCCT
>DASXGC010000400.1:0-13325 GCA_036489235.1 Vicinamibacterales bacterium | reverse complement strand
GCACTACCGCTACTAACCGACCGCAGCGGCAAATTTCAGCCTGGCCAATCAACCCGCGGGGACCGAACGGTTTCCGCGGGTTTTCGTTTTGGTCCCGCCAAGTCGGACTTTACATTCGTAGCTCTCCTCTCCTGCAAGGCGCTATCATCGCGACATGAAGAAGCATGCGCTCCGGCATTTCATTCTCGCAACCTCAGTCGCCATCTGTGGGGCGGTCACGCTGACACAGGCCCAGCAGGCCGGCGGTCTCAGCGCCGCCGAGAAGGCGCGACGGTTGGACCTGGAGACCGAGCTTGAGAGGGTTGCCGTCATCGAGCGGAAGGTGATGATGCCGATGCCGGACGGCGTGCGGCTGGCGACCGACATCTACCGACCGAAGAACGCGAGCGGCAAGGTGCCGACGATCTGGGTCCGGACGCCTTACAACTTCAACTTCTGGGACATTCAGAACGGTGTGCCGGCGGACATGAGCGCGATTCTCGAAGCGGTCAAACGCGGTTACGCCTACGTCGGGCAGAACGAGCGCGGTCATTTCTTCTCGGAAGGCAACTACGACATCCTCGGATCGAAGACCGACGGCTTCAACACCATCGACTGGCTGACGAAGCAATCATGGTCGAACGGCAAGGTGGGCACCACCGGTTGCTCTTCGACGGCGGAATACCAGATGGGCGTCGCGGCCATGGGCAACCCCGGCTACGCCGCGATGAACGTGCAAGGCTTCGGCGCCGGCGTCGGCCGCGTCGGACCGTACTACGAGCAGGGCAACTGGTATCGGGGCGGAGCGGTGCAGATGCTGTTCATCGCGTGGTTGTACGGTGAACAGAATCAGGTGCGGCCGATGTTCCCGCCCAATACCTCGCGCGAGGATCTGATCCGCGCGTCCAGGTCGTTCGACCTGGCGCAGCATCTCCCGCCGGTCGATTGGTCGAAGGAGCTCTGGCACCTGCCGACGCAGGACATCATCAAGAACGTGGACGGTCCGCGCGGGATCTTCGAATCGGCGATGCCGGTCGAGACCGGCGGCAAGATGATCCAGCGCGCCCCGAACGATCCGGCGTGGTATCGCGGCGGCCTTTATCACGACGACATGAAACTCGACGTCCCCGGCTTGTGGTTCATGTCGTGGTACGACGTGTCGGTGGGGCCGAATCTCGCGCTCTACAACCATGTGCGTGCAGCGGCGTCGCCGGCAGTCGCAAACGAGCAGTGGGCGGTGATTGCGCCGACGCTGCACTGCTCTTATACCCGCGCCACCGCTGATACCGTCGTCGGCGAACGGAGCATGGGCGACGCGCGCTTCGACTACAACGAGCTCGTGTACGGCTTCTTCGACCGCTTCCTCAAGGGCGCTGCGAGCCCGCGGCTCGACGCACTGCCGAAGGTCACCTACTTCACGATGGGCTCGAACAAGTGGCAAACCTCGGACACGTGGCCACCGAGCGGCGCGCAGCCGCTCACCTTCTATCTCGGCAGCGGCGGCAAGGCGAATTCGCTGAACGGTGACGGCGCGCTCACCGCGGCGGCGCCGGACGCCGACCGGCAGGATGCCTTCACCTACGACCCGATGAACCCGGTGACCTCGTACGGCGGCAACGTCTGCTGCACCGGAAACGCGGTTCAGGGCGGTTCGTTCGATCAACGACGCATGGAAGCGCGCGAGGACATCCTGGTGTATACCAGCGACGCGTTCAAGGAAGGGACCGAGCTGAGCGGACCGATTACGCCGACGCTGTACGTATCGTCGGACGCGAAGGACACGGACTTCACCGTCAAGGTGCTGGACGTTTACCCGGACGGCCGCGCCTTCAACCTGGACGAGTCGATTCAGCGGATGCGCTATCGCGACGGCTACGACAAACCACTCGCGTGGATGGAGTCAGGAAAGATCTACAAAGTCACGCTGCAGCCGCTGACCACGAGCAACTACTTCCCCGCCGGGCACAAGCTGCGCATCGAAGTGTCGAGCAGCAACTTCCCTCGCTTCGATCGCAATCTCAACACCGGCGGCCACAACTACGACGAGACCAACGGTGTCGTCGCGCACAACACCGTGCATCATTCGAAGCAGTACCCGTCGCAGATCACGATCACGGTCGTGAAGAAGCCGGCGTCGACAGCAGCATTCTGAAGACGTGTCTACACGCGCCGGCGGCGGACGACGATTAACACTGCCGCCAGGACCACGCCTGCGGCGAGTCCTCCCAGCAACAGCCATCGCGTTTGCGGGAACTCCATCGCGATAGCGACGGCGACCAACACCAGCGCAAGACCGGGCCAGCCGACGACGTCCACTTTCGAGAAGTTGATCGAAACCGGTGGAAACTGCTCGCGCATAGTTCCTCCTTACTTCGGTCTCATGCAGTGCTCGCGCACTACTCTGTCGCCTTGTTGCCGCCCGTCAGCTGCTGTTGCTGAAGTGCCGCGGCGCCCATCAGCCCGCCCATACCCATCGACTCGACGGCGCTGCTCGGAATCAGCATCAGCGCGCCTTTTTCCTTGAGTCCCTCGTAGAGCATATTCATCGCGCGCAGGTGCAGGGCGGTCGGGTCGTTGTGATACTGCTTTGCCGCTTCCGAAAACGAATGCGCGATCGCCAGCTCGGCCTCGCCGAGGATGATGCGCGCCTGTTTTTCCCGCGCCGCCTGCGCCTCTCGCGACATCGCGTCCTGGAGCGCCACTGGAATCACGACGTCGCGCATCTCGACCGATGACACGGTGACGCCCCACGGGTTGGAGCGTGCGTCGATCAGCACCTGCAGCTCCTGTTCAATCTTTTCGCGGCCGCGCAACAGATCAGTCAGGTCGGTGCGGCCGATGATGTCGCGCAGCGCCGTCTGCGCCGCCCAGCTCACTGCCTGCGCGTATTCCTGCACCTCGAGCGCCGCCTTCTGGGCATCGTGGACCATCCAGAACAGAACCGCGTCCACGTTGACCGGCACGGTGTCCGAGGTGAGCGTCTGTTCGGCAGCGAAGCTGGTCGTGATCGTGCGCTGATCGATCCACGACGACACGGTCTCGATGAACGGCGTCACCCAGAAGAGGCCGGGACCTCGAAGGCCGACGAACCTGCCAAGCCGCAGCACCACGGCGCGCTCCCATTGCTGGGCGATGCGCGGTGATTGCATCAGCACGACACCGACAACCGCCATGGCGATCAGCGGCAACGGATTGCCAAGCGCGACGCCCAGCAGCACGCCGATTCCAAGGCATGCAATCAGGATCAGGACCGCCACGATATTGATCCGAGGGGGATCTCCTGCAGACTGTTGTGCGCGACGGTAAGGGTTGATGCCCACGCTCATGCTCCTTTAGGACGATGCGTCCGCAATTCGGCGGCGATGTCGTCGATGCTGAATCCGGCGGCGGCGGCGTCCGCCATCACGCGCGTGACGAACGCGCGCAGTTGACGGCGGTGCAGATCGGGCGGCTGAGCACGCTCTGGTGAAGCGGAAACGAAGGATCCGACGCCGCGCCGGGTCTCGATCACGCCCGAGCGTTCCAGCTCGGCGTAGACCCGCGCGACGGTATTGGCATTGATCGTGAGGTCGACAGCGAGCTGGCGGACGGTGGGCAGCTGGTCGCCGACGTGCAGTCGGCCGGTCGCAATGGCGGCGCGCAGCCCACGTTCGAGCTGCGCATAGATGGGGGTGCGGTCCCGCGGGTCGATCGAGACGAGCGCAGCGGCAGTCGTCATCTATTGAGTGATTGTACTAGTTCATTAGAACAAGTCAAGCGCAAAAAAGGCCCCGGCGCAAGCCGGGGCCTTTTGAACCAGAGGTCGCGTTACTTCGAGACCATCTTCAGGTTGTCGCCGGAAATCATCATCTTGCCGCCGTGGTCCATCACGTCGCCGGTGATCGACACAGTATGGCTGATGTGTGCGATGAGCTTGGCGTTCTTGTCGGCGGCGAGGCCGCCGCTGATCTCGTAGACCTTACCGTCGCTGGTCAACAGCGCCAACGGCTGGCCGCCTTTCGCGCATCCGATCGCACAATCCTTGGTGTCGCCTTTCGGCATCTTGTGGTCAACGCCGGTATTCGACTTGTCGGCGTTGTAGCAGGCCATGTCCACGACCTTGCCGGTCACCGTCTCTTCAGCGGCAAACGCAGGCGCGGCCAGTGCAACGACGAATCCGGCGACCGACAGTGCAGCGAGCATCTTGCGCATCACTTACTCCTTATAGAAACCGAGAAATCCGATCGCTTATACCGCTCCGTCCGGTAAGGTGTCAACGTCGGCATTAGACGTCGCGAGTGCACGAAACGGTTCAGCACATCCGTCCGCGTATACTGCGGAGGTTCACCATGCGCCAGGTCGTGATCACCCGCTACGGTAAGCCCGAGGTGTTGCAGCTGCGGGAAGCCGTCGACCCAACGCCTGGCGATGGCGAGATCCGGATCGCCGTGCGCGCGTCGGGCGTGAACTTCGCGGACGTGATGGCCCGGCTCGGCCTTTACCCCGACGCGCCGAAACCGCCGATGGTAGTCGGCTACGAGGTTGCCGGAGTGGTGGATGCGGTCGGCGCGGGCGGCGCGGGCGTCACCGACTATCGCGTCGGCGATCGCGTCCTGGCGATGACCCGATTCGGCGGTTACGCCGACCGCGTCGTCGTGCCGGCACTGTTCGCGTTTCCAGTTCCTGATGGCATCAACGATGCGGCGGCTGCAGCCATTCCCGTAAACTACCTGACCGCATACCTGGCGCTGTACCGCATCGCCAACCTGCTCGAGGGTGAAACCGTGCTGGTTCACGGCGCCGGCGGCGGCGTCGGCATCGCCGCCACGCAGCTCGCGCGCCTGCGCGGCGCCAAGGTGATCGGGACGGCGTCGAGCGCAAAACACGAGGCGATCCGCCAGCTCGGGGTCCAGCACGCCATCGACTATCGCGACGGCAATCTGATCGCAAACGTCCGTCACATCACCGGCAAACGCGGCGTCGACGTCATCCTCGATCCGATCGGCGGCAAGAGTTTCTCCGACAGCTACCGCCTGCTCGCGCCGTTGGGCCGTTTGATCGTCTACGGCGTCTCGAGCCTGGCGAGCGGCGAACAGCGCAACTGGCTCCACGCGCTGGTCACGATGCTGCGGATGCCAAAGTTCGGCCCGCTGTCGCTGATGAACCAGAATCGCGGTGTCTTCGGCTTGAACCTGGGTCACTTGTGGCGCGAACACGCGCAGCTCGCCGATGCGATGCGCGCCATCCTTCGGGAGGTTGCCGCCGGCCGCCTGCAACCGATCGTCGCGCGTACTTTTCCGCTCGAACACGCGGCCGACGCGCACCGCTTCATGCAATCACGTTCGAACATCGGCAAAGTCGTGTTGACGACGTAGGAAATTGGAGACGGTTATGAAGAGCACCACCGCGTATGCCGCGATCGCTTTCTGCGCCGCTGCCGCTCTCGCGCAGACCGCGCCCATTGCGGCGGGCCGGACCGCACCGACGGTCGATCAGATCCTGTCGCTGAAACGCGTGGGCTCGCCGGAGCTCTCACCAGACGGCCGGACCGTTGCCTACACCGTGCGCCAGACCAACTGGGACGACAACACCTACGACACCCAGATCTGGCTGGCGGACGTCGGGAGCGGTGCCACACGCCAGCTGACCGCCGGAAAAAAATCGAGTCAGTCGCCGGCGTGGTCGCCCGACGGATCCCGAATCGCCTTCGTCTCGGACCGAACCGACAAGCGGCAGATCTATCTGATCGATCCGCGTGGCGGCGAGGCCGAGCCGCTGACCTCGCTCGACGACGGCATCGATCGCTTCGAGTGGGCGCCCGATGGAAAAACCATCGCCTACTCCGCCACCGATCCGAAGAGCGCCGCGGCCAAGGATCGCGACAAGAAGTACGGCGAATTCCTCGTGGTCGAGCAGGATTACCGGATGACGCAGCTCTACGTCATCGACGTCGCCACACGCGTGACGCGAACGCTGACCAGCGGTGGCGCATTCACCGTCGGCGACTTCTCGTGGTCGCCGGACAGCCGGAGTATCGCATTCGACCACCGTATCAACCCGGCGCTCGCCAACGGCGGCTCCGCCGACATTTCAATCGTCACCGTCTCCGACGCGTCCGTGCGCAAGCTGGTCACGCAGGAAGGTCCGGACACAAACCCGGTCTGGTCGCCGGACGGATCGCGTATCGCGTTTCAAACCGCGATGGCCAATCCGGCGTTTTTTTATTCGAACAGCCTGATTGCCGTTGTGCCGGCGGCCGGCGGCACACCGACCCTGCTGTCATCGGGGTTCGACGAGGATCCGTCTATCGTCGCCTGGAAGCCCAACGGGCTCTTCTTCGCTGCGGCGGCGCGTACGTATTCGTACCTCTACAGACTGGATCCGGAATCGAAGACCGTCACCAAGGTGACGCCAATCGATCAGACCGTTGATTCCGGCTTCTCGCTGTCAAAGGACGGACAGGCCTACGCCTGCCTTCGAGCAGACGCGAAAGCGGTCTCTGACGTCTACGCCGTGTCCGGGCTCGCCCGCACGGCGACCGCCAAGAAGCTGACCGACATGAACGCGCAGATCGCCGACTGGGCGGCCGGGACGGTGGAGGTCGTGTCGTGGAAAAGCCAGGACGGCGCGGCGATCGAAGGTGTGCTCCACAAGCCGGCGGACTTCGACCCGGGCAGAAAATATCCGCTCCTCGTTGTCATCCACGGCGGTCCAACCGGAGTGTCGCGCGCGATTCCCTATACCAGCACGATCTATCCGATTGACGTCTGGGTGCCTCGCGGGGTCCTCGTGCTCGAGCCGAACTATCGCGGCAGCGCCGGCTATGGCGAGAAATTCCGCGCCCTCAACGTCCGCAATCTCGGGGTAGGCGATGCGTGGGATGTGCTGTCAGGCATCGACGCACTGGTCGCCAAGGGCATGGTCGATTCGGCGCGCGTCGGCGCGATGGGCTGGAGTCAGGGCGGCTACATCTCCGCCTATCTGACGACCCACGATGCGGCCCGCTTCAAGGCGATCTCGGTCGGTGCCGGAATCTCAGATTGGATGACCTACTACGTGAACACCGACATCACGCCGTTCACGCGCCAGTACCTGAAGGCGACGCCGTGGGACGACCCGGCAATCTACGCCAAGACGTCGCCGATCACCTATATCAAGCAGGCAAAAACGCCGACCCTCATCCAGCACGGCGCCACCGATCAGCGCGTGCCGCTGCCGGATGCATACGAGCTCTATCGCGGATTACAGGACAATCACGTCCCGGCGAAACTGATCGTCTATCAGGGCTTCGCCGGCGTTGGTCACGGGCCGACCAAACCCAAGAGCTTCCGCGCCACGATGGAACACAACATCGAGTGGTTCGACCAGTACTTCTTCGGCACGGCGCCGAAGTCGACGTCGGATCGTTAACGGCCTGACTCCAGCTCCGCCTTGATCAGCTTGAGGTTGTCTTCGAGGCCGCCGCGCATTTTGCGCTCGACCATCGACCGCCGGAAGCTGCTGAGAAATCCGTCGAGGGCACTGACGCGGGAGCGGGTGGCGTAGACCAGATCGAACTCGTCCGCGCTGCCGGGGACATCACTGGCAATGACCGTCGCCAGCGAGGCATCGATGTAGCGGCTCGAGTACACATCCTTCGTGGTCATCACGCAGATCTCAGCGGATGGGCAGACGATGGTCACGTGCGTGACACTGATGAACGGTGCGATGCCGTATTTCTCCTTCGACCAGTAGAGAAAATCCTCGGCGCCGGCGATGGTTGCGGCTGGAAAGTGCTGAAGATGATCCGGTAATTCCGGCACCAGCGCGCCAATCGACGGCGAGGCCTGAAGGATGCCGTTGAAGGCATCGATCGGGCGGATCGGCTTGGCGCCATCGTCGTACTGCGCGAATCGGCCAGGGCCGCCGGTCACGTAGGCGCTGACATCGTCGAAGAGCGCCTGCTTGAAGAACGCTGCGGTGCGCGCCTGCACGTCGGGCAATCGCGGATCGATCTCCTGCTGGACACGCTTGATGACATCCGCCGGCAAGCGGACGCCGCAGTCGCCGACGCGACAGGCACGTGCCTCGAAATCGTACGCGTCAACGGTCAGCGCGGCGAGATCGGCGGCAACCGGCGGGTCGCTGAAGCGGCCGATCTCCAGCACACCCTGGCCTTGCTTGAAGCGCGTGATGTCCCGTACGCGGGTCAGAAACGCCGCTTTGGGCGCGTAGACGCGAACGGCTCCGACCGCCGCGATTTCTCCCGCCGTCCGCGACGGGATGGAGTGCCGCACCGGCTTGCCGCGGCTCAGATCAACGAGATCGTTCTGGGAAAAGGCGAGATCGCGAACCAGTACCTCGCGAAAACGAGGATCAAAATCGTGGTTCTGCGAGGCGGTCAGCCCAACCCCTACCGCAAGAAGCACTACGGCTACCGCCGCGCGGCTCATCGCCGGAAGGTCACGGCTCCCGCCTTCGCCAGCACGTCGACGTATTCAGTCACCGTCGCCATGTCGACTGGCCCGAACTCAGCGCTCACCGCGTCCCGGATCGCACTTACGGTCCGCTCGCCGTCCACAAAATTCGCAATCTCGTAGGTGACGTCCGCACCGTTCGCCAGTTTGGTCACCGCAATCGAGGCGGCACTTGCACCGGCCTTCTCGCGCAGCCAATCGCCGCCGGCCTCGAGCGGTCCTTTCACGGCGGGGTCCCGGACAGGCACCCGATTGTCGCGAACCTCCGCCACAGGCGCAGCCGGCAAGGTCGCCATCATCCTCGTCGCGGAGTCTGTCAGGGAGTCGTCGAGGCGTTTCAAGTAGTCGGCGCCGACCCGGCGATTCGAGTCGATGTCGAGGAAGCGTTCGAGCGAACGCAGACGGCGCCGCTCGCGCTGCAACCCTTCGCGGACGATGATCGCGCTCTCGCCGGGCCGGTTGCTCGCCGCCATCGCGATCGCGCGCCGGCCGTCTTCCGCCATCCGCTCCTGCGCACCGGCGTAGCTCAAACGCACCAGCGACTCACCGCGGTCGGGCATCGTCGCGAGGTAGTAACCGCTGGCGGCGGCAATGAACGCGGACCGCTTGATCTTGGTCGGCTCGATGTTGTCGACCACGTCGCGCGTGGTGTGGATGTAGACATCGGGATGATCCCGCAGATAAACGGTCGGGATGGCGAAGCCGCCTTCTTGATAAATCCAGTTGTCGCTGCCGCTCTCCCAGGGGGTAATGTCGGCCCAGAACGCGTCCTTCGAGCCACCGTCGGCCCGGAACGCATGCGTCGTATCGCCGTAGCCGGCGGCGCGGAACGCACCGTCGATGACGTAGTGGCCGAACACGTCCTCGACATCGTCGGTGACAGATGCGATCGACCACGGCGATTCCGTGACGTGGAGGACCGACTTGGTGATGAACGGATCGCCGCCGACCATGTCGAGATGAACGACCGCGCGAATGCGCGCGGCGATCTCCGGATACTTCGTCAAGTACGCGATCGTGCCGGTCATTTCGGACGGCCACACGAAGCGGAGTGTCCGCACCGGCGGCGGGATGCGTTTGGTGTCGATCAGGTGCTTCAGCGTCCTCGCGATCTCCAGGTTCGCGGCGCAACCGCTGGCGTTGTCGTTGGCGCCGGGCTTCTCGTGATCGAGGTGACAGCTGAACACGATGTCGCCGGCGGCGGGATTCGATCCAGGGATGGTTGCCACCAGCGTTTCGTACGGCATCGCATCGTCGTTCCTGGCGCGGACGACGGCGTGAAGCGTGATGTGCTCGCCCTGGGCCAGGCGCGCCTGCAGCGCCCGGGCTTCGCGCACCGAAATCATGATCGCGAACGTGTTCTTGCGGCCCCGTGCATCGAGATGACCCCAGCGAATCAGATCCTGATCGTCGCGCCACCAGCCGCTCACCTGGTTCGAGTTGTAGCTGACGAGCCCCGCCGCGCCGAGTTCCTCGACCGCTTGACGATGACAGGCGGACGGGGTCGCGTCACACAGTACGAGCTTGTCGCGCACGTCCTTACCGGCGTAGTCGGCGCGCTGGGTGCCGGCGCCGACGTCCACGAGTTCCACCGTGACATCGGCGCTCTCGCTGTTGTCCGCGACCGCCAACTGGACGTCGTCCTGGGAAATGATCCGCCGGCGGTGCGGCTGAACCTCATCGAGCGTTCCGCTCTCGACACTCCAGCCGCGATTGCCGTGCAGCGTGCCGAAATAGGTTTTTCCGTCGCCGGGGAAGGTCTCGACGTGGACATCGCTGAGCCCGATTGCCTTGGCTCGGTCCATCACGTAGGCGATGGCTTCGTGAAATCCCGGTGACGCGGGCACACGGTGCATCTGGGCCAGGCGTCCCACGTGATCCTTGGCCGCCACGCCGGAGAGCTCTTCGTCGAGCGCGGTCAGCACGTCGCGGTCGAGAAGCGTCTCGGCAGGAAGTTTGATCGGCGCCTGCGCCGACAACGTCGCGACCGCGAAACCGGCGAGCACGACGCCCACGATCCGGTGACGCGAGCGGACCAGGCGCGCTCTCTTCGTAGGGGCGGAGCCTGCGTCCTTCGTAGGGGCGAAGCCTCCGCTCTTCGTAAGGGCGGAGCCTGCGCCCTCCGTAGGGGCGGAGCTTGCTCCGCCCTGAATGTCACGATTCATACCGCAGTCTAGGCCGAAGCCGTGCGGCGGGCAACGAGCCGCTCCAGATGGTCGACTGCTGCGCCGACGCCGTTGCGTGGCGCGATCGCTCGGCCCAACGCAGCGGCACGCTCGCGGATGCGCCGATCGTTGAGGGCGATGTCGACCCGCGCGGTCAGGACGTCCGCCGTCACGAGCTCGACCGGAAGCGCCGCCGGACCGAGACCGAGTTGCGTGATGCGCCGGGCCCAATAGAACTGATCCAGAACGTGCGGAACGATCACCTGCGGCACTCCGGCGCGGGCAACCGCGGTGGTTGTACCTGCACCACCGTGATGCACAGCGAGGGCGACGCGCGGCAGCACGGCCGCATGCGACACCGACGGAACCGCGATCACGTCATCGTCATGCTCCGGCGCGAAGCGGTCGAGATGCGCCCAGCCACCGGCAAGGATTAGCCGGCATCCGACCGCGCGCGCTGCGTCCACTGCGTGGCCGGCGAGCGTCCGCGCGTGACCCGATGCCATGCTGCCGAAGCCGACGTAGATCGGCGGCGCGCCGTTCGCCAGGAACGACTCCATGCGCTCATCGAGCGGCTGAGGCTGATCGAGCACCCACGCGTCGGTAGCGACGACAGTCGGCAGTACATCGTCGCCCAGCGGCGCCAGGTCGCGGTCGGCAGCGACGATCACGCAGCTGGCGATGAGATCTCGTAGCGGACTGGTCGTCGGTGCGAGCTCGAGGGCGGCTCGCCCGCGATTGATCGCGCCCCGCAATCCGAAATCGGCCGCGGCGCCGCCGAGCTGCCAGAGCGCGCGATTGAGCCAGGCAGGAAACGCCTGCGTCCGCAACACCGGCGGTGGCGCAACGCCGCCGGGCACGGCGCACGGACAGAATGCGATGTTGGCGTGGGGGACGTCGCGCCACTCGGCGATGGAGGCGGTCACGATCTGTGCGCCGGCGCCGACAATCAAGTCGGCGCCCTCACTGGCGTCTGCGATCGGCTGGAACATCCGGGCCGCGTGCTCTTTGAAATGGCGAAACTGCCACCGCCGCGACTGGAGCGCCGCCGTCGGCGCGTACATGATCGCCTCCATGGCGACGCCGTTCGGCACCGCGTGAAATCCGGACGCGCGGATCCAGTCGACGAAGTCCGACGGCAGCACGAACCACGGGTCGTGTCCTCGCGCACGCAGCGCGAACGCGAGGGCGAGGATCGGTTGCACGTCACCACGAGTACCGTGGGGAGCGAGGAGCACGCGCATCTCTGTATACTCTCGCAGGTTGCCGTCGCCGGTCCGGCTGACGCCCGGAACTCCACAACACATGAAGACACCACTGACGACGAATCAGGTGCGCGGATTCTGGGCCGCATGGGCGGGCTGGGCGCTCGACGGCATGGACTCGTTCATCTACGCGCTGGTGCTGACGCCGGCGATTCGGGAGCTGCTGCCGCGATCGGGGATCGAAGCGACCAACGACAATGTCGTCTCGTACGGCAGCATTCTGTTCGCGCTGTTTTTGTTCGGCTGGGGCCTATCGATGATCTGGGGTCCGGTCGCAGATCGCTTTGGCCGCGTACGCACGTTGGCGCTGACGATTCTGTGTTACTCGGTGTTCACGCTGCTGTCGGCCTTTGCCACCAATGTCTGGCAGTTGGCGATATTCCGTCTGCTCGCCGGAGTTGGCATCGGCGGTGAGTGGGCGATGGGCGGCACCTTCGTCGCCGAAGAGTGGCCGGAAGATCGGCGCAAGATGGGCGCCGGCTACCTGCACACCGGCTACTACTTCGGATTCTTTCTAGCGGCGCTCGCCAACTATTTCATCGGCGCGAAATATGGCTGGCGCTGGATGTTCGCCGTCGGCGGTACTCCCGCACTGCTCGTGACCTTCATCCAATACGGCGTGCACGAATCGAAGGCCTGGAAGGCGCAGCTCGAAACCGTGCGGCCGTCGATGACCGCATCGTTTGCGACGCTGTTCTCCCCGCACTACGCGCGCCGGACGTGGCTCAACTCGCTCTACCTGCTCGTCTCGGTCGTCGGTTTGTGGGCGGGATCGGTCTACGTCCCGACCTCGGTGACCCAGATTGCGATGCGCGAAGGCCGCACCGCGGCCGACGCCGCACGGCTCGCGTCGTACGGCACGATGGTGCTGTCGGTCGGCACCATCCTCGGCTGCCTCGCGCTGCCGGGACTCGCGGAACAGTTCGGCCGGCGACTGACGCTCGGCTTTTACTTCGCCGTGATGTTCTTCTCCGTATCGCTCGGTTTCGGCTACGTGTTCTACCTCGCGTCCGACGCCCTGACGTGGTTCTTCGTCGTGCTGTTTTTCCTCGGCGTCGGCGGCGCCAACTTCGCCATGTACACGTTGTGGCTGCCGGAGCAGTACTCGACCGAGTGTCGCGCCAGCGCCTTTGCGTTCACGACGTCGGTGGGCCGATTCGTCGGCGCCGGAATCACCTTTCTGGTTGGTGCCGGGGTCGCACACTTCCACACCATCGGCACGCCCGTCGCGCTGACGTCGGTTGCGTTCCTCATCGGCCTCGTGCTGCTGCCGTTCGGTCACGAGACCACCGGCCAGACGCTGCCCTCCTGATGTGCACGCCGCTGCGCGCCGCCGGGGATGCGTTGACACGCCAATTCCTGATCGCATAATCTGATTCGGCAATGTTCACGGTCCGCCACGGCGCGCATCACCATTTCCACCACGGCTACGAGCCGACGGGAGCCGCGTGATCCGCGTTCTGGACTGAGCACCAGCAGAC
>DASXGC010000381.1:0-17400 GCA_036489235.1 Vicinamibacterales bacterium | reverse complement strand
TCGGTCGAGCGGTCGTAGCCAATCACCGGGTTGAGCGCGGTGACCGTGCCGATGCTGTAGTCGACGTAGTGCTGGCAGACCTCGGGATTGGCGGTGATGCCGTCGACGCAGTGTTCGCGCAGCGTCCGCGCCGCGTTGATGAACATCGTCTGTGCCTCGAAGATGCACGCGGCGATCACCGGTTCGAACACGTTCAGCTGGAGCTGGCCGGCTTCAGCCGCCATCGTGACCGTCAGGTCGCTGCCGATGACGCGGAAGCAGACCATGTTCACGACTTCCGGAATCACCGGGTTGACCTTGCCTGGCATGATCGATGAGCCCGGTTGTTTCGGCGGCAGGTTGATCTCGCGCAGTCCGCAACGGGGACCCGACGACAGCAGTCGCAGGTCGTTGCAGACCTTCGACAGCTTGATGGCCAGGCTCTTCATGCACGAAGAGTAGAGCACGAAGGCCTGCGTGTCCTGAGTGGCTTCGACCAGGTCCTCCGCGAGATAAATCGGGAATCCCGTAATCGTGGCGAGGTGGGCGGTGCACTTTTGCGCGTAGCCTGCCGGCGCATTGAGTCCGGTGCCGATCGCCGTCGCGCCCATGTTGACTTCGGACATCACCCGCTGGACGGCCTCGAGCGTGCGAACTTCTCCGGCCAGCGTTTCCGCGAAGGCCTTGAACTCCTGACCGAGCGTCATCGGCACGGCGTCCTGGAGCTGGGTGCGGCCCATTTTCAGAATCCGGTCGAACTCCTTGCCCTTGGCGCGAAACGAGGCGATCAGCTGATTGACGGCGGCAAGCATGCGCACGTTGCCCAAAGCCATGCCGACATGTAAGGCGGTGGGATAGGCGTCGTTGGTTGACTGCGAGGCGTTCACATGGTCGTGCGGATCGCAGTACTTGTATTCGCCTTTGCTGTGACCCATCAGCTCGAGCGCCCGATTGGCGATGACCTCGTTGGCGTTCATGTTGGTCGAGGTGCCGGCGCCGCCCTGAAACATGTCGAGCTGAAACTGGTCGTGGAGTTTGCCGTCGATCAGTTCCTGGCAGGCGGCTTCGATGCCCTTGAGAATCTCGGCGCTGAACTGACCGCACTCATGGTTCGCGCGCGCCGCGGCCATCTTGACCATGGCCAGTGCCTTGATGAAATCGGGATACAGGCGGAGCGGGACGCCGGAAATGTGAAAGTTGTCGAGGCCACGCGCCGTCTGCACGCCGTAGTAGGCGTCGGCAGGCACCGCTTTCTCGCCAAGAAGGTCGCGTTCGATCCGGGTCGGACGTTCAGCCACAGACAACTCCTGAGCGGCGCTGGGACGAGTCGATTTGCCGCTATTGGTTCGGGAGTGCGCTCTGCAATCCGCTTGCCTTGATAAAACGCTGTGGCGCCGGTGAATGAGGGCCGATCACCGGGAGGGCTGCCATCGATTGAGCGGGGACACGGCCCAGCCTCACTGCCGGTGGTGAGGGATTGACTACCGATTGTCAGGAACGGTGCAACGACGAGGCAAAGGCGGGAGAGGCTGGGGCGACGGCGACCGAAGGATTCAGTTCATCGGGCGCCGAATGCCGAGTCGCGCCATGCGGCTGTCGAGGGTGTTGGGCTTGATGCCCAGAACTTCAGCGGCACCGCCCTGGCCGCGCACGCGCCACGCGACGCTCTCGAGCACCTGCCGGATCTGTTCGGCCTCGAGGTCGACGAGCCGCTGGCGCTTGGGCGGGCTCGCAGAGGCGCTCGAGGGCACTTCTACTATTAGTCGCGGTCCGCGAGCATTGATGACGGCTCGTTCGATGACGTTGCGAAGTTCGCGGACGTTCCCGGGCCAGCTGTAGTGCTGGAGCGCGGCGATGCTGTCCTTGGAAATCGATTCGATCGGCTTGCGGAACGCAGCGGAGTATTCCTCGATAAAGGTCCAGACCAGCGCCGGGATGTCTTCTACCCGCTCGCGCAGCGGCGGCACGCGAATCGGAAAGACATTGAGGCGGTAGTACAGATCTTCACGGAAGGTGTGGTCCGCGATGGCCTTGTCCAGTGCCCGATTGGTGGCCGCGATGACCCGGACGTTGACCTTGATCGGCTGGCCGCTTCCCAGGCGTTCGATGGTCCGCTCCTGCAGGACCCGGAGCAGTTTGGCCTGCGCGTCGAGCGGTAGTTCGCCAACTTCATCGAGGAAGATGGTCGAGTCGTTGGCCATCTCGAACCGGCCGATCTGCCTCGCCATGGCGCCGGTGTACGCGCCCCGTTCGCGTCCAAACAGCTCGCTCTCGATCAGCGCCGTGGGAATCGCCGCGCAGTTGACCGTGATCATCGGCCGGCGGTGCAAGTCGCTGGCGCGGTGGATGGCCTTGGCGAACACTTCCTTCCCGGTTCCGGTTTCTCCGAGAAGCAGGACCGTGGCGTTGGTCGGCGCGACCGCTTCGATCTGTTCGAGCACTTTTCTGGTCGCGTCGCTGTCAGCGGCGATCGGCAGTGAGCGAGCCGCAGCCGTGACTTCGCGCCGAAGGTAGACGTTCTCCATCGCCAGATGCTTCTGGAGTTCGTGCACTTCGGCCAGCGCGACTTCGAGGCGCTGTTCGGTGGTCTTTCGGGTCACGGCTTGACTGAAAACGGCGCTGACCAAGCGAATGCGATCGACCAGTTCAGGCGGCCAGTCGCGATGCGCACGGATGGCGCCGAAGCCCAGTAGCGCGTTCAGCTCTCCGTTGAGAATGACGGGAACGGCGATGCCCGATTTGGTTGAGAATTTTTTCTGGGTCTCGCGATCGTCGCGGTTGGGCAACTCGTCGGGATGGGCAAACGTCACGATCTCGCCGGCGCGGGCGCGCGCGAGGATCCACGGAACCATCGTTTGAGCAGAATCGCCAGCCTGCATAATCCGGTACTCCGGACGCGTCCAGGTGTGGACCACAACCGGATCGTCGGAGCCCGGTTTCACCTGCCACCAGCTGCCTCGATCGAGGTCGAGCGCCTCAGCGATCAGTTGAATGCTCTCGACGATCGCGCCATCCACCTGCTCGGGTGCGACCATGACGAACCGGGACGCGACCTCCGAGATCAGCCGTTCGAACGAGGCGTAATCGTTCGAGGTCCGCGCGATTTCGTTCTGCAGTGACAGGCGCTCGGTCATGTCAATGATGGATGCGATTACCAATCGCCGTTCCGCCTGTTCAACCAACGACAGTCCGACTTCGACGTGCACTTCGGATCCGTCTTTTCGCCGGCCGGAGAGGTTACGGCCCGTTGCCATCCCGTCGGCTTGCGGCTCTTGGCGGGAATCGTACCGGTTGTTCCTGTCAGATGTCCGGTAAGCGAGCGGCACGAGATCGTCAATCCGACAGCCGACGAGTTCGCCGCTGCCGTAGCCAAAGGTCGCTTCGATGTGATGGTTGGCGAACAGGACGTCGCCCTGCTCATCGCAAATGATGACGCCGTTTGGCGCCGATTCGGCGGCGACGCGAAACACCGATCCATTGGCAAGAGGCATTGGGTGAATGTCGGCGACAAGCAGCCGACACCGGGAATGATAGCTCGCAGATCTCCAGATCTAGTGATCAAAAAGGTCAGGCTGTCAGTTGCGGACGGTACGACTGTGAATTAACACAGGTCGTCGAGTGGCTGAGCCAACATATCCTCGTTAGACACTTGGCAATGTTGGTCGCGTTGTTTTTCACACCGCAGATCGCAGCCGCTTCAATCCCTCCGCTCGCCTCCACCGGCGATCGGGAAAGGCAGGGCGCGCTGCACCAGCGTGGTGTTCAATTGAGGCTGAGCCGATGAAAATTCGATGAGAACGCTCATCGGCACTGCGGTGCCGACCATGACGTTCCTGTTGCTGGTCGCGGTTGGAATCGACTTGACCGCCCGTGACTTCGCGCGTGTCCGACAACAGAGAGCACTTGTCTTGACTGGCTTATTCGGGCCGATCATTCTGTTACCGCCGCTCGCAGCGCTCCTGGCACGCATGTTTGGTGCGTCGGCCGAGATCGCGGCGGGTATGCTGCTCGTCGCGGTGTGTCCGATCGGTAGTGTCTCCAATCTCTACAGTTATCTCGCGCGCGCATCGACGGCGCTCGCTGTCACGCTGACAGGACTCTCGTGCCTGCTTGCCAGCGTCACGATCCCGCTCGCCGGGAGGGGAGTTTCGTACTTTCTGGGCCGTCCTCTTCAGATCGAGGCGCCGATCGGGTTGCTCGCGGCGCAACTCCTGGTCGTGCTCGCGCTGCCGGTCGCCCTCGGCATGTGGGCACGCCGGGCGATCGCTCCGCTGGCGCTTCGCGCCGCGCCGATCCTGCAGCGCGTGTCGGTGGCCGGCACGCTGGTGATTCTGGGGTTGATCGTGGCCGACGACTGGGCTGCGTTTGTCGGCGAGCTATCAGGGACGGTATCTCTGGCGGCGGCGTTCGTTGTGGCGTCAGCAGCTGTCGGGTGGGCGAGTGGCGTGCCACTCTCGACCAATCGAGGTGATCGGTTCACGATGGCCGCGCAATTCGGTGCCCGAAACATCGGCGTCGCGACCGCCATCGCGGTCACGTTTCTCGGCCGGCTCGGGTTCGCGCGGTTCGCGGCGACGTACTCGCTGGTGGAACTACCGCTGATGCTCGCGGCTGTCGTGCTCTTCAGACGGACCAGCCAGACCGAGGCGGCGTGAGGCTTCTCACTCTCAACATGTTGGCACTCGACCGGTCATCATCGACGGGGTGGCTTGAGCGACTGTCGGACTTCCTCCGCGTAGTCGAGGCCCCGGGTTCCGCTCGGCAAGTAGAAGGTGACGTCAGGCCGCTCGATGGAGTGTTCCATCAATTCGGCCAGGCTCGCGAATTGGTCCGATCTGATGTGACGCTGCAGTTCGAGCTCGCTGGCCCACTCTTCGACGTAGTCGATGCGTGGTTGTGCGGCCAGCTCGGTCGCGACCGAACAGGTCTCGCAACCGCGCTCGTTGTGGATACGGTTCATCAGCGTCTGGAGAGCGGTTGCGATCGAGCCGGCCTCGCCTGCTTTCACCTTCCAGCTGACCGTCATTCGTGCCGCTGATTTCATGGGCGTCTTTTTGCGGGCGTTCGTAAGCAAAAAGCAGAGTGTGTGCCAAGTTGCGGCACCGACCTTCGACACGGAACCGCAATGACCTCGTGCGTTTCATGCCTGTTACCTCTCTCAGGGACTCCCGTTGCCTCCGGAGCGTCGGAGTGCCTCCGACATCTCGGAGAAATCGCACCACCGACCGATCGGAGTCGAAACCGCCTCCCCGCATGAAACGCAAAAAAACTCCGAAATTTCGGATGCGTTCGATCGCAGCATTTCGGGGTTGCTGAACGTATGACTCTTAAAGCACGTCCAAATCGCTGTGTTGGCGCGAGATCCGCACTCTCGCCAACACTGATGCGCTAGGTTGACTGAGCGGCACGATGCCTGCTTTAGCGGCCAGCATCAGAGAATTCAAAATGGCAAAGGAGCCAAACGCAATGGTCAAACGAATCGTTCTGACGGCGGCAGTCGTCTGGCTGGCGGCGATGCCAGTGTTCGCACAGGCGCCGAAAGCGGAAATTGGTATTTTTGCGGGGTGGGTCTTCTCGGATGGCGTCAGTGGCAATAATGTCCTGGCCGGCGACGGGAACGTCTATAACCGCATCGATCCCAAGGATTCATTCGGCTGGGGGTTCGATGTCGGGTTTTTCGTGTCTCCGAATGCGGAGGTCGGCTTCATCTACCGCGACCAGCCCACGAAGCTCGAGGTGAGCGGGACGGCTACCAGGGACATCGGTGACCAGAGCACCCACACGTATCACGGCTACTTCGCGTACAACTGGGGCCATTCGGATTCGATGATTCGTCCGTATGCGCTGTTCGGGCTTGGCGCGACCAGCTACAGCGACACCAGCTTCACCGCGCTCAATGGGACCACGCGCACGATCTCCGGCGTGTCGCGCTTCTCGACGACGATCGGGGTTGGCGCGAAGGTGTACGGCCATGGCCCGGTTGGCGGAAGGTTTGGTCTGAATTGGACGCCGACCTATATCAAGTCGGACGCCACCGGTTACTGGTGCGATCCTTACTGGGGCTGCTACCTGGTCGGTAATGCGCAGTATGCGAATCAATTCTCACTCGACGGCGGCGTGACGATTCGCTTCTGAGTCGGGGTCCACGCGACTAGGGCTCTCTAGTCCAGACGGGCGCGCGCGAATCATCCGAGCGCGCCCGTTCCCACCATCTAATAGCTCCAACCGAACGACATCACGACCCCGACGTCGTTGCGATCGGCAGTGCTGGTTGGCGGCCGGCTGTCGAACGTATCGAACACGTTGGTCGCGAAGAAGACGTCCTTCCAGATTTCGCGCTTGAAGCCGGCATCCAGCTGGATACGGTGCCGACCCCAGTCGGTGAGCCCCGGGTAGTACTGAAAGCCGAGATCCACATTGGTGCGGGGGCGATCGTATGAGTAGTACGAGGTCCGCAGCGCCAGAACGCCTTCCAGGTTCTGAGTGGGAGCGGCATCGACATTTTGCTCGTCGTTAGCGGACAGGCCGGCGCTGACCGAAAGCTGCGCGCGATTCGAATTCACCAGTCGCGAACCGATGACGCCGGCGATCTGCGAGCGAAGGACCAGGCCGAGGCTTTCGTTGCTTTCGAAGCCTCCGCCAGCCCCGAAGAACATGCGCTGCCCGCGGAACCGCAGATACGATGCCTGGATCGTTCCGCGATCGTCGCGCTCGCCGTCGGTTTCGTTCTGAGTCAAGGTGCCGGACCCGCTCAGCCGCATCTCGAACGCCGGATTGCGGTAGATGGTCGTCGAGTTGATGGTGAGCTGCGCGATGTGGCTCGATCGCGTGTAGCTGAAACCAAAATCAAGCGAGCCGTCCAGCTGCTTCCAGAAGGTTTCGCCGATTGGCGTGATCACGGTCACGTCCGTCATCGCCAGCGAAATATTGTTGCCCGCCTCGTCTACCACGATCGTACGGGCCGGACCGGCGATCAGGCTGCCGAAAAACCGTCGTCCATCCGCGGTCGTGATGTCGAACTGGCGGGTGGATTCGACCGAGACGACGTTATCCCATTCGAAATAAATCGTCCCCGCATCGTCGGTCGACACGGTGAGCTGTCCGCGGCTCAGCCTCGATACTTCGCCGGTCGTGCGATCGCCGTTGGCCAGCCGGATGATGTCGGTTTTCTGCGCGCGCGCGGTTCCGCTCGCCATCAGCAGAAAGAGGAATGCTGTCGCCGCCCGCGCCAACCAGACGGCGCCGCCACGAAACGCCGAAGCATGTCGAGAAGGGAAGCAGCGCATCCCTAAGGATAGCGGGAGCCGCCGGTAACGGCTCCCGCGCCTGGGGCGTGACGATTATTTAGCCGCGTAAGGATTGCCGCCCAATGCGTTCGAAATGGCGGTAATTGCCCGCTGCGCGCGGATACTGTTGCCGGCATCGTCGAGCGGCGGCGAGACGACCGCAATTCCGAACTTTCCCGGGGCGACGGCGATGATCCCGCCGCCGACGCCGCTCTTGGCCGGCAGGCCGGTGTGGTAGAGCCACTTGCCCGAGTCGTCGTAGAGGCCTGCGGTGGCCATGACCGCGAGCACGCCCGGCACTTTGGCCGGATCGAGCACGCGTTTGCCGGTGGCCGGGTTCTTCCCGCCGGCTGCCAGTGTCGCCGCCATCATCGCGAGGTCCTTGGTGTTGACGCCGACAGAACACTGCCTCGTGTAGAGATCGACGGCCTGCGGCCAGTTGCTCTTGATGTAACCGTAGGCCAGCATCAGCGCACCAATCGCCTGGTTGCGCTGGTTGGAGTCAGATTCCGACTTGTAGACGTCCTGCAGCACGGTCAGCGGGCGCCCTGCATAGTCGTTGTAAGTGCCGATGATTTTTTTCCAGACCGCATCGCTGCTGGCGCCGGACACCATGCTGGTCGCGGAAATCGCTCCAGGGTTCACCAAGGGATTCATCTCTGGTGCGCCGGTGCCGACCACGGTCTTCACCGCCTCCACGGCGATGATGGAGTTGAACCGCCCGCCCGTGGCATCGACGCCAATCCGTTTCTCGATGGAGTCGAGTCCCTGCTCCTGGATGACCTGCGCCATGGTGAAGACCTTGGAGATCGACTGAATCGAAACCTCGGTCTTGATGTCTCCAGCGGTGTAGACCTTGCCGTCCACGGTCACCAGTGCGATGCCGAACAGGTTCGGATCCACCTTGGCGAGCGCCGGGATGTAGTCGGCGTTCTTGCCTTCTTTCAGCCCCTTGAACTGATTGAACGCGTTGTTGACCGCGGTCTGTGGGTCGGTCGCAGACTGCGCCGATAACGTCCAGCCCGCGGCACAGACGACGAGACTCAACGCCGCAATGGTTCGCTTCTTCACGCTAGCCTCCTATTTTTGCCGCGAAGCTGTATTTGAACGAGAACTGCAGTTTCAGATCGTCGCTGTGAAAGCCGTCCGAGAAATTATCGCGCCGGCCCCACTGGAGTTCGCCGCCAACCATCACGTTCGGCACGGGCGTATACAGCAGATTGCCGAGCGCGTATTTGCCAGCGCCGAACGCATCAGGAGCCTGAGCATCGGTGTTGCCGATGTCCTGACTCGAGTAACCGATCGCGGTCGAGAACCTCGCGTTCCAAGTGTGGTCGAGGAACGCCACGATGCCGGTGACCGGAAGCGGCTTGCCGACAACGGGCGTGACCGGGTTCGACAGGTTGTTCTGGAGCCCGACGTCCACCGGCGAGTCCTGCATGTAGTTCTCAACCCCGCGGCCGTAGGCGTACTGGAGCCGGAGCACGTCGTTCGGTGTGACATGGACGTTCGAGCTGAAGTTCAGGCCCCAGCCGAGCACGTGGTCGCCCAACTGGAACTTGTCGGCCAGCAGATCGTCCCAGGCAATCCGCCGGAGCGCGCCGCCGACCCTGACATAGCCCCATTTCTGGTTGTACTTGAACGCGCCGGTGATGTCGGGCATCGTGAACCGCGGCTTGATGTTCTGGAGCTCGACGCGATCCGCGTAGACGCCGGCGTCGCCGCTCGCGCCCGGCCGTTCCAGCGCGAACATCAGCGTTTTCTCGCCTCGCATCGGGGTCCAGCGCACCTGCACGTTCCGGAAGAACACCATGCCCGTCGGGCCCCAGTATTCGAGCGAGTTCGGCCAGACATCCGGATCCGTGAACGGGCTGTCGGTCTGGCCAGCGCCGAAGGCGCCGAGTTCGCCCCAGGCGTGACGCAACCGGATCGTGGTCTGGCCGGAATCGACGCCGGTTCCGAACATGTCGATCTCGAACTTCGTCTTGAGTTCGCCCATGGCGGTCGGCGTCGTTGTCCTGAAGCCGAGGCGCGACTGGCGCACGCCGGCAAAGGTGCTGTTGTCCTCGCCGAATTGATTGGCGGAGGACGGCAGCTTGGTGATCCTCATCGTGTCGAACCAGCTGGGGTCGATCTGGTTGAAGTTCTGGCCGATATCGATCATCGCGAACCCATAGATCTCCAGTGACGCCTTGGAGTCCTGATCCTGCGCTGCCGGCGGCGGCGTTTCGGTGGGCGGCTGCCCGGCCCGCACGTTGGTTGGAATGCTGCCGAGCAACAATAGCGCCATCAGCGCCCATTGCCAGATCGGTGTGTGCGATCGTCGTTTCACATACATGGTCGCTGCTCCTTGGAAGTGCGGCCTATTTCGTATGCGCCATTTCCCACGCGCGCACACGCCGCCGTCCCTCGTTGAAAATCCGTTCGTAGTTGCCCTTTCGTACGCTCACGCTGGTTGTCGGCGTCAGTTGCAGCCAGACCGGCCTCCACATGTCGAACACCGCGTAGTACGGCGCCGGACCGGCAGGTGCGACGGTGTCGGTGCCGAAAAGAAACCGGGTTGGGTAGCGGTTGAGCAACGACGCCACCCGCGCGATCGATTGCGGCGTGGCGACGGCGTACTTGGCGACTTCGTCCCACGAGATGTCGAAGTTCACGTGACTCAACGCCGGATCTGCCAGCATCGCCTCGACGATTTCGACATGGAGCGGACTCCGCTCGGCCGCGTCGGCCGACACTTCCGCTGGATGGACCACACGCCCGAGGCCGGTATGGGCCCAGATGATCGAGGCTGTGGGGTGCCGTCTGAGCAACGCCTTCATTTGGGTCAGGTACACCGGCTCCGCGTCGGCCTTCGCGAACGGCATGTCGATGTCGCTGTGAAGAATCACGACCAGGCCTGCTTCAGCCGCGAAGTCGAGGATGCGATCGAGCGCCGGGTTGGTCAGGCTGGCGGTCTCGCCCGACACTTTCGACGAGACGAATTCCTTGTGGATGGTGAATTCGCCGATTCCGGTGAAGACGCCGGGGAAGACCTGCAGGACGCGCCGGATGTGATCGGCGCCGTACATGTCGGCTGGGTTGAATCCTGTGATCATCGGATCGAATCGCGCCTGCTCGGCGGGACTCAGAGACTTGAAGGCGCTCGCGATGTAGGCGTCCGTGAACGAGTAGTAGTAGAGCGGAGCGTCGCTCTGCAGGTAGTAGGTTGGAGCAAACGCGCCCGAGTTCGCGTACGACCACTGCTGTTGAAGCGGAATGCCGAAGAGCGTCGAGCGGCCGACTCGCGTCCCCATGATTTGGAGGAACTCGCGAGGCGTGATGCCCTCCTGGACATAGTTCGTCAGGTGGAAGTGCGAGTCGTAGAACTCCTGATCGGCGGCCGTCGCTCCCGGCTGTCCGCTGGCTTTGGCGAGGACGAGCGCGAGGAGCACCAGGACCAGGATGGAACCCGGCAGGGCAATGGCGCGGTGTAAATGGCGGTGGATCATGGCGCGATGCCTCAGAAGTTCATTTCGAGGTTGAAATGAAAAATGTTGCCGCTTGCGCCAACCGGCATCGGATAGGCGCTGTAGCCGACCGGACTGTGATTGACGTGGATGAACTCGCCGTTCAGCCGCAGCCCACGCTGCTTCGTGAAGTACCAATTCCCACCGACCCGAGCCTCGGACGCGTCGCCGTATTGGCCAAAGATCTGCGATCCGCTGAGATAAGCCTGCAGAACGTTCTTGACGACCATTCCCGAGGACTGCAACTGATAGCCGCTGTCGGTGACGTCGGGAATGCCGCCGGTATCGACACCGGTGAAGTTGGTCAGCCAGCGCCGGTAGTACTCGGCCTCGAGCGACAGGCCGCGGTATTTGACGCCGGCGTCGATGCTCGTCATCCGGTAATCAACCGTGTTGACCGCGACCCCTGCGCCGAACAGATTCGGCGTGAAGACGACGCTGCCGTCGCTCAGACGGATTTGTGAGTTTTCAATCGAGTTGGTGCCCGGCTGGCTCTGTTTTTCCTCGAGGCTGTGGGTCCAGTGCCCGGCCAGTCGGGTCGCCACTTTCTCGTGGTAGTCGTAGTCGCCGAACGTGCCCCACAAACCGAACTCGCCCGTGGTCGGCAGCCACTGAAGCGCGTAGGACTGGGTGTCGAACTTGTTGTCGAGCTGCGACGCGCTCACGCCCAGAATGCTCAGGTTGGTGGCGAACATGACGTTGTATTTCAGCCTCGCGGGAAGATCACCTTTGACCCAGACGCCATTCGTGTAGGAGCCGCGAAAAAATTCGTCGGCGATCAGCCGGCCGTCCACACCCAGCCAGTAGGGGAACTGTCCCTCGGTACTGCGCACCGTTGGCAGCGACGTGATGCCGCCTCCGACGGTGACGAAACGATTGAACGTGTAGCTCAGATTGCCGGCGCCGACGACCTGCGCCGGATCGCCCTGCGAGGCGTTGGACGACCACACATACAGGTAGTAGCGGAACTTGGGTGTCAGGAACCAACCGCTGAACGGCGCGAAGAACTTGGCGAGCTGAACGTCCTGGCGTTGCTGAACCGAGTGCGCGACGCCGAAAGAATCGGTGTAGGACGGATCGATGCCCAGCTGGTTGATGTAGCGCACATAGCTGAAGAGTCGAAAGTAGATTTCGCCCTTTTCGCCGGTGTAGAGGCGAAAACCGATGTTGGGGACGTAGTCGGGCGACTTCTCCTTCTTGTCTTCCTGCTGCAACGCCGCCGCGCCGGCGATGAACTCGCCGCCGCAGCCATCCGACACCCAGATGCTGGTGTCGTCGTAACCCCACGTCTTGCCAAGGAGGCATGGCGCTGTTCCCGTGGATTTGACGAGGGCCACGCCCTCCGACGTATTGGCCGCGCACGCCTCGCGAGTGCCCTCGCGAGACACACAGCTGATGGTGTTCTGCCCGGTCGCGGGCGCATCGCTGGCGACGGTCGGAGCAGCCTGGGTCGGTGAACCCTGAGCAGGATCCGATTGCGCTTGTGAGCGTCCGCCCACAAGTCCAGTGAGAAAGACGGCGATGAGCGTCCCGCGGGCAAGCACACCTGCAGTGATAACCAACTGGCGTTCTCCTTTGGCCACTGGCTGAGCACGCCGCGTACCAAATCCCGTTCGGCCGGCTCTGACTGGCCGCCTACCGTCACTTAGGCCTGTGATCTGAGAATTGCTCACCTCAGTCGGGCTGTTCGGCGGTGCAATCTGGCCTTGGCGAGGCTTGTTGGCCCTGTCGCGAGGCTGAACACTCCGATTGTTCGGAGGATTCGGAGGATCGCAGCGGGAGCGACGTCGCTGGAAGTCGTCGATCTGGATCCGGCCCTTGGGCTCCTGATAAGCACTTGCCGGAATCGGCAGACTCCGAGATCTCGGACCATGGACGCCGTTCGGAGGCGCAAAGCCGGACCAAGCGGCGGTGTCAAAAAGAACAGATCAGGCGCGATCACCGATCGCCCGGCGACCGTACGCGTCGAGGCCTCGTCGTGGGCTGCGGCCCGATGGAACGGATTGCCTCGTCGTGAAAAATGCTCGGGCATCTGGAGCAGGACTTCAGCGCCCGCGACATCGACGAACGGGACGTCGCCCATGAAGAAAACAATCAGCCACGGCGCCCGCGCCATCTCCGTGACGCGCGGACGGGACGCTCGTCCAATCTGCCGCCGAATCGACATGACGCCGATCAACTCGCCCTGCAGCAGTCCTGCGGCGAGGACGCCGAACGCGGCGGCCGCGACTGCTATCGCGAATTCCTGGCGACTGAAGCACCAGATGCGACGCGAGCATGATGAGTGACGCGATCAGCCCGGACAGCGGAGTTCGAGCACCCGCGGTTTCGCCGAGGATCGCGACACCACGCTCCCCGAGATGCAACGCGGTTGCGGCCGCGAGGCCGGATGGACTCCGAAAAAACACGATGACTCCGAGGAGATGGAGGTGGACTCGTTCGGCGTTTCAGGATCGCCGCACGATTGAACCGGCGCGACGCGTGCGGCGTGCGTAATCATTGAATAAATCGGCCGGGTCCACCGGGTACACGGGTTGCTCTTCCGCTAAGCCATGCTCGAATTACCTATCGCAATGGATTCGATGCGTGATCGCCTCGATCGGCTGACTGACTCGCTTACGACCGCCGTCGCTGGCCTCGAGCCGCAGAAGCTCGATGGGCTGCTATGCCGCACCCTTCAGCAAACCGGCGAGGCGCTCGAGGTGGACCGGATCGTCTTCGAGACGGTGCTGGCCAGCGAACCAGGGGGCGTCCTGCGGCGCAACTGGAACCGCCTCGACGCGCTGCTGATCGGTGACCCGGTCGTGAGCGTTCCATTGTCAGGTCGGAGCGGAGCGTTACACGCCTTGTCGATCGGCGGCGATCGCAGTCGCGCCTGGGCATCGCTTGCGGAGGAACGCCTTCGTCCGATCGCGGATCTGCTCGGCCTGGCCGTCGATCGTTGCGAACTAATGGGCGCGGTCGAACTCCTCAGGTCCGAGCTGGCGGACACGAACGCCCCCGTGCAGCGCCGAATCGTCGACGAGGGCGATCCCAGCGACTTCGAGGACATCATCGGCGAGAGCCCCGCACTACGGCGGGCGATGAACCGTGTCAAGGAAGTCGCGCCCACCGACGCCTCTGTCGTCCTGGTCGGCGAAACCGGTACGGGAAAAGAGCTGTTCGCGCGCGCCCTGCACGAGCGGAGTCCCCGCCGCGACCGTCCGTTCGTCAGGGTCAACTGCGCGGCCCTGCCATCGACCTTGATCGAGTCGGAGCTGTTCGGCCACGAACGCGGTGCGTTCACCGGTGCGGTGACGGCCCGGCAGGGCCGCTTCGAGATCGCACACCGAGGGACGCTGTTTCTTGACGAGATCGGCGACCTGGCGATGGATGTCCAGGCCAAGCTGCTTCGGGTACTCCAGGAGGGCGAGTTCGAGCGCGTCGGATCCTCGTTGTCCCGGAAGGTTGACGTGCGGGTGGTGGTCGCCACGCACCATGATCTCGAGCTCGCGGTGCAGGAAGGCCGGTTTCGCCCGGACCTGTATTACCGGCTGAACGTTTATCCGATCACGCTGCCGCCGCTGCGTGACCGGCTCGAAGACCTTCCACGGCTGGTCTGGTACTTCATCAACCGCCGGCAGAGAGCCCTCAATCGCCGGTTCTCTGAAGTGCCGGCGGCGGTGTTCGCCGCTCTCGAACAACACGCCTGGCCCGGCAACGTGCGCGAGCTGGCAAACGTGATCGAGCGGGCGATGATTCATTCATCCGGCACGACGCTGCGGCTCGACGAGACACAGCGATTGGCGGATCCGGCGGCGAAGCCTGCCGGCAGTGAGACGCTCGAAGCGGTGGAGCGCTTTCACATCGAGGAGGCTTTGCGTAAATGCGGCTGGCGAATCAACGGCGCCGGCAATGCTGCTGAAATCCTCGGGCTGCACCCCAACACACTTCGCTTTCGCATGAAGAAGCTCGGCGTGCAGCGTCCAGCCAAGGGTGCTCCTCTTACGCTGGGTCGAAGATCTGCGTAGCCGGCTGTTCCCAAACGAGTCGCTGACAGCTTCCTCACAGCCGGCCGTGAGTGCCGACTGCAATTCTCGCGTGTTCCTTGTGTAATCGGCTGGATCGTGTCTTGCCTTTCGCCCGGCGTGCTGTGTCGGATCGATGTGCAGCAGGACGAGCTGCGGCCGGTGGTGCATGTCATCGGTCGTCTGAGCGAGGCGCAGGTGCCCGCTCTGTTCGAAACCTGCGCCACGCTCGGCGATTCGCCAATCATCGAACTCGGTGAGCTGATCTCGGCCGATGCGGTTGGCGTCGAAGGGCTTCGGCGCCTGCAGAAACGGGGCGCGCATTTACACGGGCTGCCCGAATATCTCCGTTTCGAACTGGACGCGGACCCCGACGGACCGGGCTGAATCGGATAACCGGCGCAGGCGCCATTGTCGGTAGGGAAGTCGATAGAGAACAGGACCTAAAGATGCGAACCGACGCAGGGAGCACGAAGATCGTCGTTCTGGCGATTGCAGCTGCGATGAGCGCGGCTTGCGAGAAGCCGGCACCGGTCGTCGCGCCGCCGACCGAGGTATACGTCGCCGACGTCGTCCAGCAGGATGTACCGGTCTATCTGGATCTCGTTGGTCAGGCTCAGGGATCCCAGGACGTGGACATCAGGGCCCGCGTCGAAGGGTTCCTGGAGACGGTCAATTTCCGGGAGGGTTCGATCGTTCGCAAGGGCACCCTGCTCTATGAGATCGATCGAAAACCGCTCGAAGCGGCCCTGGCAGCGGCCAAGGGCGAACTGGCGACCTCTCAGGCGCGACTCGAAAAAGCAAAAAACGACGTCGCCCGTTACACCCCCCTTGCGGCCAAACAGGCGGTCAGTCAACAGGAACTCGACAACGCCCGTGCGTCACGGGATGCCGAGACCGCGCAGGTCGAAGCGGGTAAGGCCTCCGTCGACAAGGCGACCCTCGATTTGAGTTACACGCGAATCATGTCGCCGATTGACGGTCTGGTCGGCATCACTCAGGTGAAGCCGGGCAATCTGGTTGGCCGCGGCGAGAGCACACTCCTGACGACGATCTCGCAGATCAACCCGATCCAATTTCGCGTCGCGGCCACCGAGGCCGATTACCTCCGCTATTCAAACCGTCAGAAAGATCGGGCGCAGGGTGATGCCCCGCGCGCCTCGGGCATCCAGCTGACCCTCGCCGACGGCAGTGTCTATCCGGAGACCGGCCGCGTCAATCTCGTCGAGCGCGCGGTCGATCCGACGACCGGCACCCTGGGAATCCAGCTCGAATTTCCCAATCCCGACCTGTTGCTGCGGCCTGGCCAGTACGGGCGGGCCCGTCTGCTCCTCGAAACCCACATCGGCGCCTTGCTGGTGCCGCAGCGAGCGGTTCAGGAACTGCAGAATCTCTACAGCGTGGCAGTGGTCGGGGCCGACAACAAAGTGGCGTTCCGCAACGTGAAGGTCGGCCAGCGCGTCGGCTCGCTCTGGGTCATCGAGCAGGGCGTCAAGCTTGGCGATCGTGTTATCTCGGAAGGTTTACAGAAGGTCCAGGACGGCATGACCGTAGTGGCGAAGACGGCCCCGGCCGCGGCGCCGGAAGCCGCGCCAGCCACGCGCGCCGGCGAGGCCAAGTAACGTGGCCCGCTTCTTCGTCAACCGGCCGATTGTCGCGATCGTGATGTCGATCATCATCGTGATGCTCGGCCTGGTCGCGATGCAGGGCCTGCCGATTGCGCAGTATCCCGAGATCGTCCCGCCGATGATCCAGGTCACGACCACATTCATTGGCGCCAGCGCGACGGACGTCGAGGCCTCAGTCGCCACCCCGCTCGAGCAGCAGATTAACGGTGTCGAGAAGGGCATCTACCTGAAGTCGACGAATGCCAACGACGGCACCCTGACGCTGAAGGTGTCGTTCGAGGTCGGCTCGAACCAGGACATGGACAACGTGCTCACGCAGAACCGCGTGTCCCAGGCCCTGCCGCAGATGCCGCAGTCGGTCAAGAACTACGGCGTCACCGTGAAAAAGGCGCTGGCGTTTCCGCTGTTGATCATCTCGATCAAGTCGCCGAAAGGGAGTTACGACAGCAACTTCCTCTCGAACTACACCACCATCAACATCAACGACGCGATCGCACGTATTCCCGGGGTCGGCCAGATCAACCTGTTCGGCGGCAGCGACTACGCCATGCGCGTCTGGCTGCGGCCCGACGTCATCGGCCGTCTCGGGGTGACGATCCCGGATATCGCGAACGCGATTTCCCAGCAGAACCAGTTGACACCGGCCGGACAGATTGGCGGGCCGCCGGCGGCGAAGGGTACCGAATACACCTACACCGTCCGCACCCAGGGTCGGCTGCTCAACGAGGAGGAATTCGGCAACATCATCATCCGGACCAATCCGAACGGCTCCGAGGTCCGGTTGAAGGACGTCGCCCGCCTCGAACTCGGGACAATGCTGTACAACGCCGTCGGCCGTCACGATGGCACTCCGGCTGCGGTCATCGCGGTCTTCCAGATTCCCGGTACCAACGCGCTGGCCGTCGCCGATCAGATCAAAACCGAGATGGCGAACCTGTCGAAGCGCTTCCCGCGCGACATGGAGTATCTGGTCTCTCTCGACACGACCCTG
>DASXGC010000378.1:0-28966 GCA_036489235.1 Vicinamibacterales bacterium | reverse complement strand
GATTGGCGCCGACACCAGCGCCGCCCAGGCGATGGTGCAGAACCAGCAGCACGCCTGGGACATCTTTTTGCACCTCTTTCCGACCTCAGTCATCGACGCGATGGCGCGCGGCGACATCCTTCAGCTGGTGGTGTTCTCGATATTCTTCGGGGTCGCGGTGGCCGCGATCGGCAAGAAGGGCCAGCCGATTCTGGACGTGCTCGACAGCACCGCCGAGGCCATGTTCAAGGTCACCGGCTACGTGATGGCGTTCGCGCCGATCGGCGTCTTCGCCGCGATCGCGGCGACCGTCGGCGCCAAGGGTCTTGCGATTTTGTTCACGCTCGGTAAGCTCATTGCGCTGATGTATTTCGGGCTCGCTCTCTTCGTCGTGGTGGTCGTCGGCGGTGTGTCGTACTTGATTCGGGTGCCATTTCTGACCTTCGCGAAGGCCATTCGCGAGCCGTTCCTGATCGCGTTCTCGACCGCCAGCTCGGAAGCGGCACTGCCGAAGGCGCTCGAGGTGATGGAGCAGTTCGGCGTGCCGAAACGTATCGTCGCGTTCGTGCTGCCGACCGGCTACAGCTTCAACCTCGACGGCACCACGCTGTACCTGTCGCTAGCGAGTGTGTTCGTCGCGCAGCTCGCCGGGGTGCCGATGACACTCGGCCAGCAGCTCGTCATGATGCTGACGCTGATGCTCACGAGCAAGGGCGTCGCCGGCGTGCCGCGCGCCGCGCTGGTCGTGCTGACCGCCACGCTCACCCAGTTCGCGCTTCCGCTCGAAGGGGCGGCGATACTTCTCGGGATCGATCAGATCATGGACATGGGCCGCACCGCCGTGAACGTCATGGGCAACTGCATCGCCACCGCGGTCGTCGCACGCTGGGAAGGCGTGTTCGACGATGAGCAGATGAGAGCGTTTGCTGCGGATCGCGGATCGAAGGCGGCCTGATGCGGATTGCGGTGGTCGGAGCAGCGGGGCAGCTCGCCGCGGCGGTCGTGTCCGAATGCCGGGCCGGCCACGAGGTCGTGACGTTCTCGCGGGCCGAGCTCGACGTCTGCGACGATCGCGCGGTGGCCGCAGCTATGGACAAGACGCGGCCCGAGGTCATCGTCAACGGCGCTGCGTTCAACGACGTGGATGGCGCCGAGGATCATCCGGTGGACGCCCTGAATCTCAATGCATTTGCAGTTCGCGCACTTGCCGCGGCTGCGCGCACCCATCGGGCGGTGCTGGTCCACTACAGCACTGATTTTGTGTTCGACGGACGCGCGACCGCGCCGTATACGGAAGACGAGAGGCCGAGTCCTCGCAGTACATACGCGATGTCCAAGCTGCTCGGCGAATGGTTCGCCCTCGATGTGCCGGGCGCGTTCGTGCTCCGCGTCGAGAGCCTGTACGGCCGGGCGCCGGACGCAGGACCTGAAAAGGGCAGTGTTGCTGCCATCGTGCGGACGCTGAAGGGGGGCGGCACGCCGAGAGTCTTCGCGGACCGGACGGTCACGCCAACCTACATTCCCGATGCGGCGCGCGCGACACGAGTGCTGCTCGAATCGGCCGCGCCGCCCGGGTTGTACCACTGCGTCAACTCCGGCAGTTGCACCTGGTTCGAGTTCGCTCGGGAACTAGCCAAACGGCTTGGTGTCGAGCCTCGGCTGGAGCCGGTGCGCATGACCGATATGAAGCTTCGCGCGCCGCGCCCGCTCTACTCGGCGCTGTCCAACGACAAGCTCCGTCAGGCGGGCGCAGAGATGCCGTCATGGCAGGACGGGCTGCGCCGCTACGTCGAGCGTCTCGCGACGCCGTGAAAACGTCGTCTACGAGAGCGCCTCCTCCACGAGATCGCTGACCAGATTGCCCACCGCGAGGCACGAGGTCAGCCCCGGCGAATCGATCCCCGAGGCCTGCACGACGGCGGGATTCTCGCGATCGCGCCGAATCATGAAGTCTGCGAACGACTCGGTCGGTGGATGCAGCTTCGCGCGGATGCCGCTGCCGGACAGCCGCAGGTCCTCGATCGTGACGCCGTCGATCAAATGTCGGGCCGACTCCGCGAATGACTCGAGCGGCTCGCGCTCGTTCTCGTAATCGTCTTTCCGATCCTGATAGCGAATCGTCGGGCCCAGCCAGACCTGTCCACCGGTGGTGCGGACGAGGTGAACACCCAGGCCGTGACCAGACGCGTGCGGCAGCGGATAGACCAGCGCGTTTACCAGCGATCGCTTGGCCGGCGTGAACTCCGCGTACTCTCCGCGGCATGGATAAATCGTGAACTCCTCCCCGCCCAGCTGCCGTGATACCTCGTCGGCATAGAGGCCGGCGGCGTTGACCACGACTCGGGCGAGGATGGTTTCGCGTTCGGTGGTCAGCACCATCCCGTCCTGGTGACGGTCGGCGCCCTCGAGCCGCGTGCCCGGCAGAAACATCACGCCGGCGTCGGCGCCCGTTCGCAGCAACGCCTTCACCAGTTCCTCGGCGTTGACGACGCCAGTGTCCGGCGACCACAACGCGAACCGGGTGTTCACCGCCGGTTCACGAGCGACGATGAATGCACGATCGACCAGGGTGAGACCGGTGACGCCGTTCCCGGCTCCTCGAGCCAGCAACGCCTCCAGTTGATGAACCTCGTGTTCGTCGTGCGCCACGACCAGCTTGCCGCACCGCTGGTGCGGCACGTTGTGCTCGGCGCAGAACTCGTACAGCTGGCGCCGGCCGTCAACACAGAGACGGGCCTTGAGCGATCCGGCCGGATAGTACAGCCCGGCATGGATGACTCCGCTGTTGTGGGTGCTGGTGTCCATGCCCGGCCGCGGATGCCGCTCGAGAATACAGACCGTTCGATCGCGCCTGGCAATGGCCCGCGCCGAAGCCAGGCCGCTCACGCCTCCGCCGATCACCGCTACGTCGATGCGCTCCATCGTGCTCGTGTCCCGTGGTCAGTTTTCGCGCGTCCGAATCAGATCCGGTAACCGATAATCGCGTAATCAAGGTGCGTAAACATCAAGTTGTTCAAGACGACGGCATTGGCGTTGATGGTGTGGGCGATTCGGGCGAGCGTTGTAGACGTCGGATCGGTTGACGTCAACACTTCTGCCGGCAGATCGACGGTCTTCATCTTCACCGTATCCGGAACCGGTGCGCTGTAACGGATCTCGACCCGCTCGAAGCCGCTGGCACGCGCGAGGTACTGCAGCGTCTCGGGGTGGACCGGACGCACGTGAGTGAAGTCGCGCATATAGCTGCTGAAAAACGCCAGCCAGCATGCGACGTTGATCGTCTCGAGCACGATCGGCGCCCCCGGCCTCAGCTTCTGAGCCGCCTCGTCCAGCAGCTTCATCAAGTACCGCGGCTCGAGATGTTCGATCACCTGGGTGGCGATCAGCCCCCCGAGCGACGCGTCTGCCAGTGACTGCAGGTACGAGACCGCGTCCGTGTGGGTGGTGTCGAGTCCACGATCCCTGGCGACGGCGACCATTTCGGCGTTGGTATCGATCCCCCGTGCGCTGATGCCAGCGGTCTTGAGGGCGACGAGAAACTCGCCGCGCCCGCAGCCGACATCGAGCACATTCGATCGCCCTTCGAAGATTGGCAGATAGGCGCGCAACCGATCGGCGATTGCCTCGTCGGAGCCGCGAAACTGATCCTCGAATCCGACATACTTGAGGTCTTCGTCGATGGGAGACGCGGAATCGCGGCTCGGGCCTGGGGGAGGGGCGCTCGGGATCGTTGACTGTTCACCGACGCCCGCCGGCGGCTGACCGCCGCCTGCGGTCTGCTGACTGCCGGCCGATCGCCGGAGCGCCTCCAGCGTCCGCTGCAGGACGCCCACCTGGGTTCGCAGTTCGCTGACCGCTTCGAGCGATCGGTCAACCGTGTCCAGTCGTGCACCGGCGCCGCCCGCGACCTGGCGGTCCTTGCTCTCGACGAAAGCGGTGATCTGCTGCAGGAAGACGATGAGCGCCGTTGCGACGCGATCGAAATCGGCTCGAGTGAGCTCGTGACCATCGGCGGCGATCACCGCGGCGTCGAGGGCGGTCAACGACTCGTTGTAGCGGCGGTCGGCATCGCGCCGCGCGCGATCCAGGCTGTCGAGTGACCCACGATCATCCGTGGTCATGCTAAAATTCCGTGGTTTATCATGTCCAAACGGGCCATTATCACCGGAATCACAGGGCAAGACGGATCCTACCTCGCTGAGTTGCTGCTCTCGAAGGGCTACGAGGTGTTCGGCACCGTCCGACGCTCGAGCGCGCCGAACCTCTGGCGCGTGCAGCACCTGCTCGATCGCATCACCATCAAGCCGGCCGACCTGCTGGATCAATTGTCGCTGATCCGGCTGGTGGACGAAGTCAGGCCGCAGGAGTTCTATAACCTCGCGGCGATGTCGTTCGTGCCGGCGTCGTGGGACCAGCCGATGCTGACCGGCGAATTCAATGCCCAGGGCGTGACCCGGGTGCTCGAAGCGATTCGTCAGGTCGATCCAGGCATTCGCATCTATCAGGCCTCGTCGAGCGAGATGTTCGGCAAGGTCCGCGAAGTGCCGCAGAGCGAGTTGACGCCGTTCTATCCACGCAGCCCCTACGGTGTGTCGAAGGTGTTCGCTCACTACATCACGGTCAATTACCGCGAGAGCTACAACCTGTTCGCGGTGTCCGGCATGCTGTTCAATCACGAGTCGCCGCGCCGGGGTCTCGAGTTCGTCACCCGTAAGGTGACCGACGGCGTCGCCCGGATCAAGCTGGGGCGGCAGAAGGGGTTGTCGCTCGGCAACCTCGACGCCAAGCGAGACTGGGGTTTTGCCGGCGACTACGTGCAGGCGATGTGGTTGATGCTGCAGCAGGAGCAGCCCGACGACTTCGTCATCGCCACCGGCATCAGTCATTCCGTGCGTGATCTGGTCGACGTCGCGTTCGCGCACGTCGGGCTCGACTGGCGCGAACACGTGGCGCTCGACCCGAAACTGATTCGCCCGGCAGAAGTCGAGCACCTGATTGGCGACAGCACCAAGGCGCGGACGCAACTCGGGTGGAATCCGTCCGTGGATTTCCAGGCGCTCGTCAAGATGATGGTGGACGCCGATCTCGAGCGCGTCGCGGCGACGCCAGCGGGACTGAACCATCCATGACCACTGCGCCCGTCATCACCACGCTTCTCGACCGCATTCGTTCGAGGCAGGCGCACATTGGCGTCATCGGTCTCGGCTACGTCGGATTGCCACTGGCAGTGGAGCTCGCTCATGCCGGCTTCCACGTCACCGGATTCGACACCGACACTGGCAAGACCTCCCAAATCAACGCAGGGAAGAGCTACATCCCCGATGTCCCCGAATCGGATCTGGCCGGGTGCGTGCGCGCCGGCACGCTCAAGGCGACGACCGACATGCGGGAACTGGGCGGGATGGACGCGATCGACATCTGCGTGCCGACGCCGCTGCGAAAGACGAAGGACCCCGATCTGTCCTATGTGGTCCTCGCCGTCGAGGCCGTAGCGGCGACGCTGCGACGCGGTCAGCTGGTGATCCTCGAATCGACGACCTATCCGGGCACCACCGACGAAGTGGTGCAGCCAATGCTCGAGAAGGGCGGACTGAAGGCGGACGAGGATTTCTTCCTGGCGTTTTCGCCCGAGCGGGTCGATCCCGGCAACCCGCAGTTCAACACCAGGAACATCCCGAAAATTGTCGGCGGCGTCGGACCGTCGAGCACGCAGGCTGCGGCAGCTCTCTACGGCGCCACGGTGCAGACCGTCGTGCCGGTCAGCTCGACGCGGGTCGCCGAGATGGTGAAGCTGCTCGAGAACACATTCCGGGCGGTGAACATCGGTCTTGTGAACGAGATCGCGCTGATGTGCCACAAGATGGGCATCGGTGTCTGGGAAGTGATCGATGCCGCCAAGACCAAGCCGTTCGGCTTCATGCCGTTCTATCCCGGCCCGGGCCTGGGCGGCCACTGCATCCCGATCGATCCGTTCTACCTCTCGTGGAAGGCGCGGCAGTCCGGCTTCGAGTGCCGCTTCATCGAGCTGGCGGGTCAGGTCAACTCGTCGATGCCGCAGTATGTGGTCGAACGGGTCGCCGAGGCGTTGAACACCGTCCGCAAGCCCATCAACGGATCGCGCGTGCACCTGATTGGTGTCGCCTACAAGCGCGATGTCAACGACATGCGCGAGTCGCCGGCGCTGGACGTCCTCGAACTGCTGACGAAGCGCGGCGCTGCTATCACCTATTCCGACCCGTTCGTGCCGGTGCTGAAGCACGGCGGTCACGATTTCTTGTCCGTCGATTTACCTGCCGCGCTGGCGGCGAAGCCTGACTGCTGTGTCATCTGCACCGACCACACCGGGTTCGACTACGACGCGCTGGTGCATAGCGGGACCTTGATCGTCGACACCCGCAATGCCTTGAAGCTGCACCAGAATTCTTCGATCTTCCGGCTCTAAGCGGGGACATCGCGGCGGGCCGCCGTGGTCCTGCAGAGCTTAGCCTGCGTTGCCGTTGACACCCGCGTCAATCTGTACGACCATCGCGATGTTCATTCGATGAACGTGATCGTTCACGTCCGTGAACGCAGCTCGTCCGGCTGCAGGACTGTAACCGAGAGCGCGGGAGCATGGGCCTCCCCGCACCTCGAAATCTCCTTTATTTCTTCCACATGGACATCGAAGCCCGCCGCGATCTTCAACTGCTCGAAGCGGTGGAGGAGAACGCTCGCGTCACCCAGCGCAGCCTGGCGACGCGGCTCGGTATCGCGCTGGGCCTGACCAACATCTATCTGAAACGGCTGACGCGCAAAGGCTTCATCAAGTGCGTCAACGTTCAGCCGAACCGCATCACCTATCTCATCACCCCGGGTGGCGTCGCCGAGAAAATGCGGCTGACCTACGAGTTCATGGACTACTCGTTGAAGTTGTACGGAGAGGTCCGTCAACACCTGCGTGCGGTGCTGCAGGAACGCGCCCGCGGCAACGCCTGCATTGCCATCTTCGGCAGGAGGGAAGCGGCCGAGATCGCGTATCTCTCACTGCGGGAACTCGGCCTCGAGCCGCTGGCGTTCTTCGATCACGCAGCCGGGCATTTTCTCGGGATGGTGGTGCGGCCGATCGTCGAGCACACGCGGGTGCCCTACGAGCTTCTCGTGCTGGCGAGCTTTGACGCCAACGGCACCGAGATGAGCGAGTTGATTCGCCTTGGCGTTCCCCCCGACAAGATCCTGCCGCTTCGCCAGCCGACCGACACCACCCGTACGCGGTCAACCGCAGCGAAGAATTGATGCTGATCGTCGCGCGCGCGTCGAGCTCCGCGCGAACCTCGCCGTCTCCGGCTATCAGGCAGACGGTCGCGGGATGCTGTCGCGCGATAGCCGCGCTCGTCGAAAAACGGTACGATCGCAACGAGGTCAAAGAACTGCTCGAGTATGTCGGTCTCGTCAACGTGGCGGTGCGATCGTGCGGCGGCTGGGTCGCTGACGGCACCGAGCCAGGTTAGGAGCGCCGAACCACCATGCAGCTGCTCGCCAGATACTTCCTCGCTGCACTGACCTTGTCGCTCGTCGTCACACCGTTGTGCCGGCTGGTGGCCGGGCGTCTGGGCTTCGTCGCCAAGCCGCGAGAAGACCGCTGGCACAAGCGGCCAACTGCGATGTTCGGCGGCGTGGCGATCGCGTTCACGACGCTGGTTCTCGGCCTCACGATGCCAGCCGATGCACGGCTATGGCAGTTGATGGGCTGCGGCTTCGTGATCGCCGCTTTCGGTCTGGTCGACGATGTCATGTCGTTGAAGGCGTCGACGAAGCTGATCGCGCAGATCATGCTGTCTTCGGCGCTGGTGTTCTTCGGTCTGCGCCTGCACTGGACCGGATCGATGGTCGGCGACGCGATGCTGACGCTGTTCTGGATCGTCGGCATCACCAACGGCTTCAATCTGCTCGACAACATGGACGGTCTCTGCGCCGGCACGACGCTGATCGCCGGACTGTTCCTGCTGCTCGGCATCGTCCATCAGTCCGGCTCGACCCCGGCGGCGGCGTATCTGGCGGCGCTGCTCGGCGCCACGACCGGATTCCTCGTCTACAACGTCCATCCGGCGTCGATCTTCATGGGCGACACGGGCAGCCTGTTTCTCGGATTGAACCTCGCCGCGCTCACGCTCGTGCACGGTCAGGCCGGCGCGCTCTCGACCGGCATCGTGTCCATCGTCGCCGGGCCGATCCTGCTGCTCCTGATCCCGATTTTCGACACGACACTGGTGACGGTGATGCGCCTGCTTTCCGGCCGCCGCCCGTCGCAAGGCGGACGCGATCACAGCTCGCACCGCCTGGTCGCGATCGGCTTGCCGGAGTCGACCGCGGTCGCGGTGTTGTGGGCGCTGGCGATATTAGGCGGAGTGATCGCGTTATCGCTCCAGATGGCCGATCAGAGCTGGTCCTGGCTGCTGGTTTCGATATTCGTCCTCGCGATGATCATCTTCGCGGTCTATCTCGCGCGGATCCGGGTCTACGAAGACGCCGAGATCGAAACAGCGCCGCCTTCGGGGCTGACGCCGCTGCTCGCCGACTTCATGTACAAGCGACGGGTGGCGGAGGTGCTGCTCGATCTGTGCCTGATTCCGGTCGCCTACTACAGCGCCTACCATCTCCGCTTCGCCGAGCCTGCCGCACTGCTGGCGAACTACCCGTTTTTCATCGAGTCGCTGCCGATCGTCGTCGCCTGTCAACTGATCGCGCTCTTCATCGTCGGCGGTTACCGCGGCACGTGGCGGTTCTTCGGTTTGATGGACGCGATCGTGTTCGCGAAAGGCGTGCTGCTCGGCACCGGGGCGGCGATGATCACGCTCGTCTTCGTGTATCACTTCGCGAGCTATTCACGCGAGGTGTTCGTGATTTACGCGGCCCTCATCATGCTGCTGCTGGTCGGCACGCGTGCCTCGTTCCGGGTCGTGGGCGAGTTCATCCTCCGCCGCGATACCGCAGGCGAGCGGTGTGTGGTCTATGGCACTGGCGGAGCGACGCTTTCGACGATTCGTGAAGCCTTCGGCGATGTCCGCCTCAAGATCGTCGGCTTCATCGACGATGATCCAGTGCACCGGCACACGCGGGTCGGCGGCTACCCGGTGCTCGGAGACCATTTCCAGCTGGTGTCGATGATCGAGCGTCACGACATCGATTGCGTCGTAGTGAATACGCATCTGGTCGAGGTCGAGCGGCTGCAGGAGCTCGAGCGGAAGTGCGCCGCGCACGAGGTCGACCTGCTGAGTCTGCGACTGCACCTGACGCGGCTCTCGGCGGAACCGTCGTAGCGCGTCAGCGTGTCGCCAGAATCCTAAACTGCCCGACCTCGGCACGAGGGATCGAAGCAACGTGCGGCCGTGGGGAACGTTGCCGCGCCACGCAATGGTCCGCAGCAGCGCGCAGGCGCACCCGTTGGCGAGGCGCGGCGACGATCGTGATCACGAAGATCGCCACCGCTTCGAGGCGGATGGTGAGGAGGACGGTCCAGTTCCCGAGATAGGCCGCGAGTATGTATCCCGGGACGAGGGCAGCGGCTCGCAACGTCCACCGCCGCAGCGCCGCGTGAGTCGATGTCATCGCGGGTCGGGCCGCGGGACCGCGACACGAGCGCGCCGATTCGGATCAGGGCCCATCGGGTCGGTTGAGGTGTCGGCGCAGTTCGGCGATTGAGGTTTCGAGCGCGGCCAGCCGCTGGTCGAAGGACGCGACCCGATCGGCAGTATCCAGGTCGTGCTGCTCGCGGCGAGCGTCGCGAGCCAGGAGCGCCTCCGAACGCTTCATCAGCTCGTCGGCGACGGCGTTGATGGCCCCGGACAGTCCGCGCATCAATCCAGCGACGTCTCGATCGCGAGTGTCCACGTACGGCGTGATCTGCTGAAGGAACACCACCAGAAGGCTTTGGAAGCGAATTGACTCTTCGAGCTGCGCGCGTACGACGGCCAGCGTGCTGTCGATCGACTCGCGCGTCTGCCGATTGATCGCAACATTGCGGTTGATGTGGTCGACTAGCGCTGAATTGAATGCCTGCTGCTGCTCCACAATCGGAGCCACCGCCTGGCGTACCGCGGCGACGAACTGGCGTTTCAGGCCGACGCCGGCTGAAGGCGCATCTGTCTTCCACAGAGTGTTGAGCGGCGTGATTTGCTGCTCGTCTGGACCGGGTGGAGGGTGCGGGAAGTCGGCCGGCAGCTGCTGGATGGCGCCATCGAGGCGAGTGAGCGCGTCGTTGTAGAGGCGGTCGGCCTCGGCGCGCAACGCTGCGAGACGCGGCAGATCGTCTCGCAGATCCTGTTCCAGCCGGGCGCTGCCGGAGTGGTCGTGACCGGCGTTGCCGTCAGCGGCCAACCAACCCCTCGACCGGGCTGCTCGCGTTCGCGTACATCTTGCGCGGAATGCGGCCGGCCAGATACGCCAGCCGTCCCGCCCGCACCGCCAGCTTCATCGACTCCGCCATCGCGACCGGGTGCTGCGCCCCGGCGATCGCCGTGTTCATCAGCACGCCGTCGGCGCCGAGTTCCATTGCCAGCGCGGCGTCGGACGCGGTGCCGACGCCGGCGTCCACGATCAGCGGCACGCGCGCGAACTCACGAATGATGCGGATGTTGTTCGCGTTCTGGATGCCGAGTCCGGAGCCGATCGGCGCCCCGGCCGGCATCACCGCCGACGCTCCCGCGTCCTCGAGTTTGCGGCAGGCGATCGGATCGTCGTTGGTGTAAGGCAGCACGACGAAACCCTCGCGCACCAGCGTCCGCGTCGCCTCGATCAACGCTTCGTTGTCGGGAAACAGCGTACGCTCGTCGCCGATCACTTCGAGTTTTACCCAGTTCGACAGGCCGGCCTCACGTCCGAGCCGTGCGGTCCGCACTGCTTCTTCGGCGGTGTAGCATCCGGCGGTGTTGGGCAGGATGAAGTACTTCGACGTGTCCACGAAGTCGAGCAGCGATTCCTTGCTGCGGTCGGAGATGTTGACCCGCCGGACCGCGACGGTGATCATCTCGGCGCCCGAGGCTTCGTGCGCCTGCACCATGACGGCCGGCGAGGAGTACTTGCCGGTGCCCACGATGAGACGGGACGTAAAGGTCTTATCGGCGATTTTGAAGGGATCCATCGGTCTATCCACCGCCCACGAAGTTGACGATCTCGATCTCGTCGCCGGCCCGGACGGTAGTCTCGGCGAACCTGTCGCGCTTGAGCACCACAAGATTGAGCTCGACCGCGACACGACGAGGATCGATCTCGAGCTGCGTAAGCAGATCCGTCACGGTCAAGGGCCCGGCGACTTCGAAGCTGTCGCCGTTCAGCGTGATTTGCAAGTTCAGCGTTCATTCTAGTGCATCGGAGCAGCGCCGTGGTCCGTTCACGGACCAGGTTCGAGCCGGCAAAGTTGAGTCGGAAATGCAAGGGGTTCCGAATGGTCGGGATGGCTCGGGCAAATTTACGTCTGCCCATCGTCGGTTTCGGATAAAGATCGGACGGTGGAACTTGATCGCGCCGCTCTCATTGCGCAATACCGCCGCAACCGTGCGCGCTCGCGGGAACTGTTCGACCTGCTCGCGCCGGAGGCTTACTACAGCAAGCCGATCGCGCTGCGTCATCCGATCGTGTTCTACGAAGGGCACCTTCCAGGATTCAGCTTCAACACGCTGGTGAAGAAGGGCCTTGACCATCCCGGCATCGATGGAGCGCTCGAGACGCTGTTCGCGCGCGGCATCGACCCGCACGAAGCGACGGCGGGCGCTGCCGCCGGGAGCGGGCCGGACCATCCCCTCACGGCGTCGGATCCCGATCGTGGCGGATGGCCCGAACGACAGGTCGTACATCAATTCGCCGAAGAAGCCGATCGCCAGCTGGTCGATGCGCTGACCCACGCCGATCTCGATCGTCCCGGCCATCCACTGCTCGATCGCGGCGCCGCGGTGTTCACGATCCTCGAACACGAGGCGATGCACCAGGAGACGCTGCTCTACATGTGGCACCGGCTGCCGTTTTCGCAGAAGCGCAAGCCGGCGAACTATCGACCGCGGACCGAAGGCGCCGTGCCGCCGGCTGAATGGATCACGATTCCCGCGGGCTGCGCGACACTCGGCGCGGATCGTGACGCGCTCGCCTTTGGCTGGGACAACGAATCGCCAGCGCTCGTCGCCAATGTCGCGTCTTTTTCGATCGAACGCCACGACGTGACCAACGCCCGGTTTCTCGAGTTCTTCGAGGCCGGCGGGTACGCGGACAGACGCTGGTGGCGCCCGGAAGACTGGGAGTGGGTTCAACAGGAACGGGTCACGCACCCGCTGTTCTGGGAACGGGCCAGCGCTGGCGGTGACTGGTTCTGGCGCGGGATGTTCGATCTGATTCCGCTGCCCCTGGCGTGGCCGGTGTACGTCAGCCAGGCGGAAGCGTCGGCGTATGCCCGCTGGCGCGACGCCCGTCTTCCGACCGAGGCGGAGTTTCAGCGCGCCGCGTACGGCTCGCAACAGGGAGAACGCCAACATCCGTGGGGAGATGCCGAGCCGAGCGCCGCCCACGGCGTGTTCGACTTCAGCAGCTGGGATCCGGAAGCCGCCGGCAGCCACCCGGCCGGCGCCAGCGCCTGGGGGGTCGAGGATCTGGTCGGCAACGGCTGGGAATGGACCGCAACGCCGTTCGCTCCGTTCCCCGGGTTTCGCGCGATGGCGTCATACCCGGAGTATTCGGCTGATTTTTTCGACGGCGAACACTTCGTCATGAAAGGGGCGTCGCCAGCCACTGCCCGTGAGTTGTTGCGGCCGACCTTCCGTAACTGGTTCCGAGCCCGGTATCCCTATGTCTATGCAACGTTTCGCTGCGCCCGATAGCACCGAGGCTGAGTCGTCGCTCGTCGGCGACACGCAGTACTACCTCAATCTGATGCCGAGGCAGTTGCCGTCGCGGTACTTCTACGACGCGCTTGGCTCGGCGCTGTTCGAAGCCATCTGCCAGTTGCCCTGGTACCGCATTACCCGAGCGGAACAGCGGTTGCTCGCCAGTCACGGCCGCGAAATTCTCTCCCGCCTCGAGCCCCTGACGACGCTGGTCGAGCTCGGACCGGGCAGCGGGGAGAAGCTGGCGTCGCTGATCGGAGCGGGCAGGAAACGCCGTTCGCCGCTCACCGTCCATCTAGTCGACGTTTCCGCGACAGCGCTCGACCTGGCACACCGCACACTCAGCGAGCTCGATGCCGTCGACGTGGTGTTGCACGAAGCGACCTACGAAACCGGTCTGCGCGAGGTCGCCGCCGGCCACCGGAGTGACGGCCGCCTTCTGACGCTGTTTCTCGGATCGAATATCGGCAACTTCGATCGGCCCGGCGCCAACGCGTTTCTCCGCAGCATCCGTGCGGCGCTGACTCCGGGCGATGCGCTGCTGATCGGCGTCGATCTGGTGAAACCCGAATCCGAGCTGCTGCTGGCGTATGACGATCCGCTGGGGGTCACCGCCGCCTTCAATCGGAACCTGCTGGTCCGGATCAACCGCGAGCTCGACGCCGATTTCGATCTGGATGCGTTTCAGCATCGCGCGGTGTGGAACGCCGAAGCGTCCCGGGTCGAAATGCACCTGGTTACGGTTGGCCGCCAACGCGTCAGGATTCGCCGGGCCGCTCTCGACATTACATTTGAAGACGGCGAGACCATCTGGACCGAAAGCTCCTACAAGTACCGGCCATCGGGCATCATTTACTCGCTCGAAGCGACCGGTTTCCGCCGCATCGAGCAATGGACCGACACCGCCGACGGTTTTGCCCTGACGCTCGTCGAGGCGATGTAGTAACTTTTCTCTCACACCTATGACCCCTGCGCAGGCGCCTTTGGGCGTTTCCGGATATACGTTTGCGGATTTGCACGATCCCGAGCGTCTCGCTTCCCTCTACGAACGCTTCTGTGAAGAGGTCCAGGCCGCCGATCCCGTCTTCTGGCGGGATTGGGACGCCTATCGAAAGGCGCCGGATGCGCCCCGGCCTCCGCTGGCGCTTTCCAACCTCCTGATCGGGATGGCGCCACACGTCAGCCGCTTTGTCGCGCGGCTGTTCGACGTGGACACGCCGGCCGCCGCGATTGCGGAATCGACCCGCGCCCAGGACGCGCTGTTTCGCTTCAAGGTCGACTTCGTACGCAAGCGCGCGCTGCCGCTGCTGAAAGGCGGCGCGCACCCTGCCCGTTCCGCCGAAGACGATGGGATCGTCGAGGCGATGATGGGCGCGTTTCCCGATGTCGATCGCGAGCTGGCGCTGGCGCGCGCCGGTTGCGCGCTGCTGGACGCTGAACGAGGTCAGTCTGCGGCCAGGAGCGGCGAGGTTGATGCCTTGAAGCGCTGGTGCGCCGCACGCATCCACGACCAGCAGTTTCGTGACTGGGTGGTGTTCCGGTTTCCCGAAACACTCGATTACTTCCACCTGGTGGAGGTGACGCGCTCGCAGCCTGATTTGCCCGAGGCGATGATTGGACCGGCATCGCGTCTGCGCCGCCGGGACGGGTTTCGCCTGACCGACGCGCGCATGCAGCCGCGCGAGACGCTCAGCGAGATTCACTATTGCGTCCTCTGTCACGACCGCAACAAGGACTCGTGCTCGAAGGGACTTCACGACAAGGACGGAAAGGTCGTTGCCAATCCGCTCGGGATCGATCTCGACGGCTGTCCGCTCGACGAGAAAATCTCGGAAATGCACACGCTGCGCAAGGCCGGCGACGCGCTCGGCGCGCTGGCGCTGGTGATTGTCGACAACCCGATGTGCCCGGGCACCGGCCATCGCATCTGCAACGACTGCATGAAATCGTGCATTTATCAGAAGCAGGAGCCGGTCAACATCCCGCAGATCGAAACCGGCGTGCTGACCGATGTCCTGGACATGCCGTGGGGCGTCGAGATCTACGGGTTGCTGACGCGCTGGAATCCGCTCAACGTGAGGCGCCCGTTCGCGCTTCCGTACAACGGCAGGAACGTCCTGGTCGTCGGTCTCGGGCCGGCCGGCTACACACTGGCGCACTACCTGGTGAACGAAGGGTTCGGCGTGGTTGGCATCGACGGCCTGAAAATCGAGCCGCTGCCCGACGACATCCTCGGACTCGGCGCCGCTGGTCCCCGGCCGATTCGCGATTGGACGGAAATTTATCGCGAGCTCGACCAACGCGTGCTCGAGGGGTTCGGCGGCGTTTCGGAATACGGCATCACCGTCAGATGGGACAAGAACTTTCTGACGTTGCTGCACCTGACGCTGGCGCGCCGGCGCGGCCTGCGGATGTACGGAGGAGTCCGTTTTGGCGGCACGCTGCCGATTGAAGACGCCTGGAGCTACGGATTCGATCACGTCGCCATCGCTGCGGGCGCGGGACGGCCAACCGTCATCGACATGAAGAACAACCTGATCCGCGGGATTCGGAAGGCGAGCGACTTCCTGATGGCGCTTCAGCTGACCGGCGCGTTCAAACGCGAGGCGCTGCCGAACCTGCAGACGCGGCTGCCGGCGATTGTCATCGGCGGCGGCCTGACCGCGATCGACACCGCCACCGAGCTGATGGCGTACTACCCGCTGCAGGTGGAGAAGGCGCTGGCGCAATACGAGCGCCTGGCCGGGGAGCTTGGCGAGGCGCGACTCCGCGGTTCGTACAACGAGGAAGAGCTCGAACTGCTCGACGAGTACGTGCTGCATGGACGTGCCGTACGCGCAGAAAGGGCGCGCGCGGTCGAAGCGGGCGACCAGCCGGACTTCGTCCCGCTGGTGCGGGAGTGGGGTGGCGTCACCATCGCATACCGCAAGCGGCTGGTCGATTCGCCCGCCTACCGGCTGAATCACGAGGAGGTCGTGAAGGCGCTCGAGGAAGGCATCGTGTTCGCCGAGAACCTGAACCCGACCGAGGCCGTCCCCGATCCTCGAGGGGCGTTGCGTTCGATGGTGTTCTCACGCGAGGCGCAAAGCGCGCGCGCCGGCATCGACGGCCGCGCCGAATTGGTGACGCTGCCGGCACGAACCGCGCTCGTGGCCGCGGGTACCTCGCCAAACGTCACCTGCGAGAAGGAAGCGCCCGGCACGTTTCAAATGGATGCGAAGAAGAAGTTCTTTCAGCCATACACCGCGAGGCCAGACGAGGACGGCCGTTTTCATCTGACCCCGGACGTCAACGGATTCTTCACGTCCTACGACTCGGACGGCAGGTTCGTCAGTTACTACGGCGACAATCACCCGCGCTACGCCGGCAACGTGGTCAAGGCGATGGCCTCGGCGAAGGACGGCTTTCGTCATGTCGCGAAACTGTTCGCGGCCTCGATTGCGTCCCTCGATCCTGACCAGCAGCCGGCACGGGCCGCGGCCTGGGATCGCCTCGTTGGACGACTGGACTTCGACCTCCAGGCCTGTGTCGAAGATGTCGTCCGCCTCACACCGACCATCGTCGAGGTCATCGTCAAGGCGCCGGCGGCGGCCCGGCACTTCCACCCCGGTCAGTTCTACCGGCTTCAGAACTACGAGTCGAAGGCCCGGCGGGTGGGACAGGTGCCGCTGTTGATGGAAGGGATCGCGCTGACCGGCGCGTGGGTCGACAAGGAGCGCGGACTGTTGTCGCTCATCGCGCTCGAACTGGGCGTGTCGAGCCGTCTGGTCGCGTACTTGAGAAAAGGGGAGCCCGTGGTCGTGATGGGACCGACCGGGGCGCCGACCGAGATTCCCGAGGCGCAGAATGTCCTGCTCCTCGGCGGCGGGCTGGGGAACGCGGTGCTGTTCTCGATTGCCAGGGCGATGCGCGATCACGGCAACAAGGTCATCTATTTCGCGGGCTACAAGAGAGGCGAAGACCTCTTCAAGCGGGAGGAGATCGAGGCGGCGACCGACCAGGTGATCTGGAGCACGGACATCGGGGGGGCGATTGCGCCGGGACGCCCGCAGGACGCGCACTTCCGGGGCAACATTGTGCAGGCGATGCTGGCCTATCGGCGAGGTGAACTCGGAGCTTGCCAGGTGCCGCTGGAGTCGGTCGATCGCATCATCGCGATCGGATCCGATCGCATGATGGCGGCAGTCAAGGCGGCGCGGCACGGCGCGCTTGCGCCGTACTTGAAGCCGGGGCATGTCGGCATTGCCAGCATCAATTCGCCGATGCAGTGCATGATGAAAGAAGTCTGCGCGCAGTGTCTGCAGAAACACGTCGACCCTGCCACCGGCAAGGAATCGATCATCTTTTCCTGCTTCAACCAGGATCAGGAGATGGATCGGGTCGACTTCCCGAACCTGGCGGCGCGGCTCCAGCAGAACACGGTGCAGGAAAAACTATCCAGCCTGTGGCTCGACCACCTGCTTGGCGGACAGTCGTTCCCTCATGTGTGAAGGAGCGGATTCGTCGTGGGGTGCGTGCTAGGCGACTTGCCAGCCGTCCGCGCGTAGAGCGTTCATGAACTCGCCGGACCGTTCGATGAGCTCGGTCGGTTCGTCGACTTCTTCGACCGACTCTGTTCCATCCGGATGGGTGATGACGACGCGGTACCGCCCATCGTGACGGTCACGACTGATCTCGTAGCGGAGCTTCTCGCCGTTGCGATCGAAAAACCAAATCATCGAGCTTCGGATTCTACAACAACCTCCACGCTGGCGAGATCGACGGTTTTGTCATCGGCATGTATCTTTCGTCGTCACTGTCCAGTTGCTGACGCTCGTGTCAGGAAGGTGAACAGAAATGCCCACAAATCAGATTGCTCTTCGATCTGCTTGACGATCGGTTTGCCGGCGCCGTGGCCGGCGCCGGTTTCGACGCGCAACAGGATTGGTCCCGCGTCGGTGTCTCGCACCGCCTCTTGTAAACGCGCCGCAAACTTCTTCGCCATGCCCGGCGCGACGCGGTCGTCGGTGTCCGCCGTCATCACGATCGTCGGCGGATAACGAACGCCGTTTACGACGTTGTGATACGGAGAATAGGCTAGGAGAAATTCAAAATCCTCGGCTCGGTCTGCGCAGCCGTACTCGGGGATCCAGAAGCGGCCGACGGTGAATAGATGGTAGCGGAGCATGTCCGCCACCGGCACGCGGCAGACGGCCGCGCCGAACAGATCAGGTCGCTGCACCAGGCACGCGCCCACCAGCAGCCCACCGTTGCTGCCGCCTTCGATGGCGACGCGTCCCGACTCCGCGCGGCCTGAGCTCGTCAACCACTCCGCCGCCGAGATGAAATCATCGAACACCGTCTGCTTGCGCTCGCGCATGCCGGCGCGGTGCCAGGCTTCGCCGTATTCCCCGCCGCCGCGCAGGTTGGCGACCGCGATCACACCGCCGGCGTCAAGCCATAGAAAGTCGGACGGGTCGAACGACGGCGTGACGCTGATGTTGAAGCCGCCGTATCCCGACAGCAGCACTGCCCCGCGGGCGCTCTGGTCTAGATTGCCGTCCGCCGCCTTGCGTTCGACCAAAAACATCGAAATTGGGGTGCCGTCTTTCGATGGATACCAGACCTGATCGATGGAGTAGGCGTCCGGCTCGAATGGGAGCGACCGTGACCCGAGCGGCGATGCCCGCCGCTCGTCCAAATCCAGCTCGAGAATTTCCGGCGGCGTCGAGAACGACGTAAACGTCACGAACGCGCGATCGTCGTGGGCACGGGCCGCGAGGGCGGCGATGGTGCCGATACCTGGGAGCGGGATCTCGTTGGGCTCACCTTCGTCCAGCGGCCAGAGTGTCAGGCGGCTGGCAGCAGCCTTCAACGAACTCACCAGCAGGCGTCCACCGCCCAGCGCGGCATCGACAATGGTGTCGCGCGATTCCGGAACGATCAGGACCGGCGCCGGCGCAGCGGCATCACCGGCCGCATCCAGATCGATGCGTACGACGCACCCGAACGGCGCTCCCTCATCCGTCCGGAAATACAGGTGACCGCCGGAGCCGTCGATGAAGTGCCAGCCGGACGAGAAGCCGGTCACCAGGCGACGCCTTGCCGGCAGCGTCGTTACCGTTTCCCCCAGTGCGATGACGTCGACCTCCGCCTGATCGCTGGCGCCGCGGCGGCCGGTGACGACCAGATGACGATCGTCGGCGGTGACGGCGACCTCGAAGACGATTTCCGGAGCGTCGGGCTGGTGATGGACCAGCACATCGGCATCCTGTGATTCGCCAATGCGATGAAACCAGACCTGACAGAAATACTGCTCGTGTTCGACCGCGACCGTGCCGGGCTGTGGATAGCGCGTGTAGAAGAACCCGTTCGCCCGCCAGGCAATCGACGCGAACTTGACCCACTCGAGACGGTCGTCGAAGGCGTGTCCATCCGCGACATCGAGGACGAACAGCTGCTGCGCATCGCTGCCGCGTCGTGACAGCCCGTAGACGATGCGGTCACCGGTCGTGTCCGGCTCGAACACCGTGATCGCGGTTGTGCCACCTTCGTCGAGCGGATTGGGATCCACGAGAGCGCGCGCCGTCATCCTGGCCCCGGCAGCGCCCAGATTCGAGCCCCCGGCCGGCACGACGTACAGAACGGCCTGGTTGTGGGCGCCATCGTTCTCCAGAAAGAACAGCCGATCGCCGCGCACCGCGACTGCCGACACCCGCGGCACGCGATGCAGTTCGCGCAGCCGGGTCGCCAGGCTGTCGCGGAGCGGCGAGTCGAGCAGCCCGCGCGTCAGCGCATTCTCAGCGTCGACCCAGGTGATCGTTTCCGGAGCATCGGCCTTTTCAAGAGTGCGAAACGGGTCGGCGACCGGGACGCCATGAAGCGTTTCGATCGCATCGACCCGCGGGGCAGCGGGATAACGAATCACTTTACGAATGACGAGTCGCCCCCGCGAAGGCAGCCGCACCCAGCAAGCCCGCTTCTGGATTCAGGATCACGTTGACCGGTATGTCCGCCACCATCGCGTCCAGGGGCGACTTGGCCCGGAATGCCTGCATGAACCCGCCGGCCGCGAGTGCCGGCAGGATTTTCGGTGCGATGCCACCGCCGATGAACACGCCACCGGTCGCAACCGATCGCAGCGCCAGGTTCCCGGCTTCGGCCCCATACGCCTCGACAAACAGGTCGAGGGTCTCGACGCACCCCGGACAACTCCGGTTCACAGCCGCCGTCGTGATCAAAGCCGGCGCGTCGGCGCTGTCGAGATCGATCGACGCTGCGCACGGCTCGCGATGCATCGCGCGATGAATGTTGACCAGACCGCGTCCGGATATGACGTGCTCGACATCCGCCCGTCCGTATCTGGACGTCAGCTCGCGAAGCAGGACGATCTCCCGCTCCGTCCGTGCGGCGAAATCCCCATGACCAGCTTCTGACGGCGAAGGCACGAGCTGTCCTTCGATGTTGTGGACCAGCGCCTCGCCGAGCCCGGTGCCGGCTGCAATCAGCGCCAGGTTGCCGCCGGGATCGCGCGTCCCTTGCTGCAGCACCTGCAGCTCGGATGCCTCGAGAACCGGAAGCGCATGAGCCATCGCCACCAGGTCGTTGAGCAAGCGGACGCGGTCCAGCGCGAAGATGCGCGCAATCTCACGGGCGTCGACGTGCCACACCACGTTGGTCAGCGCCGCAGCCTGATCGATGACCGGTCCGGCGACGCCAAAACAGGCGCTGGTGACCATGCCGTCCTTCACCGCACCATCACGCATGAACATGCGAATCATCGTCGGAAGATCCGCGTGCTCGAGCGTACCGAACGATCGCGTCAGCAGCGACCGCGGCCGTGGCGCAGCGGGCTCGAACAGGCCGAGCAATGTTTTTGTTCCGCCGACGTCTCCCGCGAGCAGCAAATTTGGCATTGACTTCGCGATCATTCTCCATCATCTTTGCTCGCGTTCGCTGTTTGCGGCGCGATTCACTCGAAGAGGCTGCTTGCCTTCCCCCTCACCCGATTCCACGGGCCGTCTCCCCCTCGATGGGCAGCTCGTCGTCTTCACCGGCAAACTCAGTTCGCTCGGGCGCAAGGACGCCGCCGCTCTGGTGGCGCGTCTCGGCGGTTCGGTCGCCGACGATGTGAACGCGAAGACGACGATGGTGGTGGTGGGTGCCGAAGGATTCGGCCCGGCGCCGACGGCCGAGCAGGCGATCGATTCCGCCGCCGGCTTCAGTCGCATCGTCCGGGAGAAAAGCAACAAGCTCAAACGAGCCCAAGAGCTCAACGCGCAGCAGCCCGATGGTCCGGCGATTCAGATTCTCACTGAGGAGGCGTTCTGCAGGCTGGCGGGCGTGCCGACTCCGGAAACGTTGAAGCGTCAGTATCACGCTACGCGCGATTTGCTCGCCCGCTACAGTTCGCTGCGGGAGGATCACCTGCGCTATTTCGTGAAGTGCGGCATCCTCCGTCCGGTCCTGCGCACGAATGCCGACACGTTCTTTGCGTTTCCGGATCTGGCGACGATCAAGCAGACCAACGAAGGTTTGAGTCAGGGGCAGCCGTTCCGCGCGATTGTTCGTACCCTGATTGCCGCGCGGCACGGTCAGCTGGAGCTGGACTTCCGCCTGGACGCTGCCCCCGCCAAGATCATCGCGCTGAGGCCGGCGGTGAACCGCCCGGCGCCATCGCTGTTGCCCGAGGGTGTGGTCGCGAGCCAGGATACGGAGCTGGCTGAGGAGTATTTCCGCGCCGCGTCGCTGCTCGACGAAGGCGACGATTCGACGAAAGAGGAGGCCGCGGCCGCGTATCGGAAGGCGCTCGAGCTCGATCCGTACCTGACCGCGGCGCTCATCAACCTTGCGAACATTCACTACGGCCGTGACGAGCTCGCCGAAGCGCAGGCGCTATACGAGCGGGCGATTGGCCTCGAGTCAGATTTCTTCGAGGCGCACTTCAACCTGGGCAACATCTATCACGACCTTGGACGATTTCCCGAGGCGCAGGCGTGCTATCGCGAATCACTCCGCCTGAACCCGTTCTACGCCGACGCGCACTTCTACCTCGCGGTCACGTTCGAGAAGATGGGACTGTCTCCAGAGGCGCGCCCGCACTGGCGCTCCTATCAGCAGCTGGCGCCGAACGGAGAGTGGGTCGCTCTCGCTAGGGAGTTTTCTGAATAGTCGTCAATGGCTGATGGCGTAGGGCTGATGGCTATGGTCGATGGCGATGGCTATGGGGTGGTGATGATGGCTCTGACGGTGTTGCGGGCACGTGGAACGTTGGCCCATCAGCCATAGCCATTAGCCATAGCCATTAGCCATCAGCCATTAGCCATGGCGAGGTTCTTAGTACCGGTACTCGTTAGGGTCGCGCTTCTTCGGCGTACGGCGAAGCTTGTAGAACGTGCAGTCGGGGCACCAGGCTTCGGGATCGAAGCCGGTCGTGCCGGCCATCGGCAGCACGTCGCGGTGGCCGCAGCATTCAGGACCGTCTTCGGGCGGACGCCGCCAGCGGCACGACTTGAATCGCACCACGGCGGCCGATGTACCTGGCGCCTCGGCGCCGGACTGCGCCTCGAGCGGCTCAGGAGCGATCGGCTGCGATTCGCTGAATGGATCTGACATTTCGTCTTTTTATTCTAAAACAACGCCAACGGATTTCGCCAGGAACGCGAGCGCACGCCGCTCTTCCGGTGCGACCAGCGTGATCGCCTGTCCCACAGCGTCCGCGCGTCCGGTGCGGCCGACGCGATGCACGTAGGCGTCTGGAGAATCGGGCACTTCGTAGTTAATCACCGTGTGAATCGCGTCGATGTCGAGACCCCGCGCGGCGATGTCGGTCGCGACCAGCACCTTGTACTTGCCGCCCTTGAATCCTTCGACCGCAATGCGTCGCTGATCCTGGCTGCGATCGGCGTGCAGGGCGGTGCACTTGACCCCGGCCGCCGCCAGCCGGCGGGCCAGGCGATCGGCACCGATCTTCGTGCGCGTGAAAATCAACACCGGGCCTTCAGGCCGCTTCAGGTGATCGATCAGCCAGTTGACCTTGTCGTTGGCGCCGACCGCCTCGACCCGGTGGGTGATGCTCTTGGCCGGGGCGCTGCGCTGCCCGACCTGCACGTATTTCGCGTTGCGCGTGATTTCGAGCGCCTGCTCCACCACTTCATTCGGCATCGTCGCGGAAAAGAGCAGGGTCTGACGGACCGCCGGCATGGCCGTGATGATGCGGCGGACGTCGGGCCAGAAGCCCATGTCCATCATCCGATCCGCTTCGTCGAGGATCAGCAGCTCGATGCCGCTCAAGTCGGCGTTCTGCTGACGCATGTGATCCATCAGCCGCCCTGGTGTGGCGACGATGATGTCGACGCCGGCTTTGAGGGCGCGCTCCTGCATGCCCATCTCGACACCGCCGTAGACCGCGGCGCTGGTGACGCCGGTGTGATAAGCGAGGCCGTGGATTTCGTCTTCGATCTGGACCGCCAGTTCGCGCGTCGGCGCCAGGACCAGGACGCGGCTCTTGATCGTCTCGCCAGCCGCCGGCGTCCGCGCGCCGGACGTCAGAATCCGTTGCAGGGTCGGGACCACGAACGCAGCAGTCTTGCCGGTGCCGGTTTCGGCACAGGCGATCAGATCGTCGTTGCCGAGCGCCAGCGGAATGACGGCGGTCTGGATCGGCCGGGTGTCGACGTAGCCGAGGTCGCGGATGCCTTCGAGCAGGCGCGGATCGAGCGCCAGGCTCGCAAACGGCACCGGAGTGGTATCGCACGGCGTCGGTTCGAGCGCCGGCACCGTGGAGGCGCGGGGTGCGTGGGTGTGCTGAGGCTTTCGCGAACCACCGGGCCGCCCACCGGGACGGCGGCGGGGACCGTGGCTCGAGCGACCCCTGTCGGTTGTGTTCGAGTTCAAACTTGTTTCTGGCTAGCGTGCGCGGAAGGTGATGATGCCTCGGACCGGATCGTACGGCGATACGCCAACGGTCACGCGATCGCCCGGAACCACCTTGATACGGAAGCGGCGCATCCGGCCGCTGAGCTGTGCCAGCACTTCGTGTCCGGCGTCGCATTGCACCCGGTACAACCCGCCGCTATGAACGGCGACCACGGTGCCTTGCATGTCAATGAGATCATCCTTGCTCAACTGCTAGCACGTCCTTTCATTCAAACAAAGATTGTGCCACATATTGAGCCGGTTTATCCAGTTATGTGCTCATCGGTATTGATTGATTGGCGCTGACGCGCGCGTGCGGCTCCAAAAAAAGTCACCCGGCCAACGGGTCTGGTGCAGACCCACTGACCGGATGACCGAATTACACGACCGCTTGCAGGCGCTTAACGCCAGTGTCCATTCGTCATGTAGTAGCCGTGGTTGTTATGCGACCAGTGCGGCGACACCCACACGGCGTGACGATGCGGCGGCCGATTCCAATGTCCGGGAACCCACACGTACCGGCTGTGGTCCCAACGGTGATAGCCACCCACCCAGACGTAGCCTGGTCCCGGCGCGACGACCCGGGTTTCGACGATTGGCGCGGGCGGCCCAATCCTGACGTATACGCGAGTCGACGCCGATGCGTCGGACGCGGTCAGCGTGCCCGCAACAATCACTGCTCCGAGAAGCGCTTTATAACCTCGACTGATTCCCATTTGGAACCTCCTCATCTCGCTGTCTAAGGAGGCTGCAAAATCCGTCCCCGATTTCCGCACCGGATTTCGGGTTGGTCTGCCTCTAAATACTTGGCTTGAGCGGATGAGTGTCCGTTTAATGAGACATTCCCAGCTCACGCACAGCAACTTCGACCTGCTGAGCCAGAGTCTGGTAATCCTCACCGATGAGCCGGAGAGGGGAACCGAATTTGACAGTGACGCGGCCGGGCCGCGCCATGTGATAGCCAACACCGAGGATGTGCTGGAGGCCGTCGATGTAGACCGGGACAACCGCGGCGCCAAGACGCGACGCGATCATCCCGATGCCGGGCCGGAACGTGTCGATGGCGCCGGTTTCGGACCGTCGTCCTTCGGGGAAGATGAGCACCGAGTTACCGCCGGCCAGCAGCTCGCCGATGTAGCGCAAGGTTTGGCGCGCACCTGCTTCGCGCTGCGGCAGCGGAAAGGCGTTGAACAGCAACACCGCGAGGTAGTAGTTCAGGCTGTTGGTGAACCACGCGAGCCGGCCATGTTTCGCCGGAAAGAAATGCGCCTCGAACATTTCCTTGCCCATCGCCGGAGCGACCGCGTGACGCCAACGGCTCGGCAGCGCCGCCATGATCACGGGGCCGTCCATGAAACTCTGGTGATTGGCGGCGAAAATTACCGGGCCATCGAGATCGCGCAGGTGCTCGAGGCCGGACACGCGCATCCAGGCAAAGACATGGGCAAGCGGCAGAATCCACGTCGACAGGTTGAGCCGTCGCACCGCGCGCGCCAGCCACGAACGATTCCACGCCGGAAAATTCACCGGTTCGGACGGCGCCGTGTCGCTGGTCGCCGCGTGTTCCATCAGCGATCGCAGCTGGCCGAGGTCTTTTGCCTGAGCGAACGATCCTTCGTCCACGCGCGTGTGGAACGCATCCTCGAGTGCGACCATCAGCTCTACTCGATCGAGCGAGCTCAGACCCAGCTCTTCGATCGTCGTGTCCGGCGAGACATCCGCGCGTCCCGCATACTTCGCGATCAACGTGGCCAGCACATCGCCGCCGCCGGACGGCGACTGCGGTGCAAGGCTGCCGCTGCGCGCCCACTCACGAATCGCGGCGCGCTTGAGCTTGCGCGTGCCTTCGGTGCGCGGCAGTTCCGGCTCGGGCCACACCAGCGCGCGCCGGATCTTCTGATGGTCGTCCAACGTGCGGTTGGCCTGTCGAACGACGGCGTCGGGATCCGCGCCCGGCTCGAGTACCAGCACCGCGTGGACGCGTTCTTCCGTGCCCAGCGTCAGGCCGATGACCGCCGAATCGCGCACGCCCGGCACCTGGTTCAACACCCGCTCGACGTCTTCCGGAAACACGTTCAGCCCTTCCGGCGTGACGATCATTTCCTTCTTGCGGCCGCGGATGTACAGCTGCCCGTCGGCCCCGATTTCGCCGATGTCGCCGGTGTGGAACCATCCGTCCTCGAACGCTTTCGCGGTCTCCGCCTCGGCGTTGAAGTAGCCCTGCGTGACGTTCTCGCCTCGCACGAGAATCTCTCCATCAGCCGCGACCTTCATCTCGACCCCTGCGATTGCCTTCCCGACTGATCCCTTCTTCGTGCCGAATGGATGATTCAGGGTCACGATCGGCGCCGTTTCGGTCAGCCCGTAACCCTGAATCACGACGAAGCCGAGCTCGGACCAGAATGCTTCGAGCTCCCCATCGAGTGGCGCGGCGCCGACGACGAAGGCCCAGAATTTCATGCCGAAGGCGCGATGCAGGCGCCGATAGCGCCACCAGCGTTTCGCGACATGGATGCCGGACTTGCTGGCGGCGTTTTTCGCGATCGGATCGACACGTTCGACGTGTTCGCGAAGCACGTCGAGAATCTTCGGCACCGACACGATCACCGAGATCCGCCGCCGTTTCACCAGCGTGACAATTTCCACCGGGTTGAAGCCGCGCATGAACACGACGGTTCCCGGCAGCATCGGCGGGATGAAGGTCGCCATCGCCTGACCGAACATATGGCTGAGCGGAAGAAGGTTCAGGAAGCGCAACGGAAAAAACGGCTGTCCCCACTTCCGATACTTCAGGATTTCGCGCTCGACCGGCACGATGTTCGCCAGCACGTTGCGATGGGTGATGACCACACCCTTTGGTTCGGCGGTCGCGCCGGAGGTAAAGATGATCTCGACCAGGTCGTCGCGCCCGATCGTAACCACCGGCGGCGTCCCGTCGCTCCAGTCAAGGTCTTGAAGCCGCCAGACCGGCACGCCGCCCCTGCTGAAATCCACCGTCGGGACGTCCTGGCCGACCAGAATCAGTTTGGCGCCGACAATGCGCGTGACTCTCTCGAGAAAATCGGGCGATGCCCGATAGTCGATCGGGACGACGATGATGCCGTCGAGGAGACAGCCCCAGAACGCGACGATCCATTCGGGACGGTTCTCGCTCCAGAAGACAATTTTGTCCCCCTTGCGAATGCCGAGTGCGTGGAGGCGGGCCGCACAGCCGCGTGCCGCCCGCGCGACTTCCGCGTACGAGTAGCCGCGGCTGCGGAAGCCATCGTCGTATACGAGGAACTCGCCGCGCGCGGTGGAGAGGTCGGCGAAAAAGTCAATCAGCGTGTCGCGGGCCACGTGTGAACTATGATAAGCGACCGCGATGCGAATCTTCCTGACCGGCGCGACCGGCTACATCGGATCCGCCGTGCTCGACGCGCTGGTGCGCGGCGGACACGACGTGACCGCGCTCGTGCGTGACAACGAGAAGGCTCGCCGCGTCGCCAAGCGGGGCGGTCATCCGATCATCGGCAACCTCGCCGATCCCGCCTCGTTTCGCGCCAGTGCGGACGGTCAGGATGGCTACGTCCACGCCGCGTTCGACACCACGTCGGGCCGCGGGCCCGAGATCAACCAGGCGGCGCTCGAAACGCTGATTACCGCGGCCAGGCGTCCGCGCACCGCCAACGCGGTGACGCCGGCGCGACGATTCCTGATCTACACGTCAGGGATATGGGTGCTTGGCAGGAGTCCGGAGCCGGCCGACGAGGGCGCCCCGATCAATCCAATCGCGCTTGTCGCCTTTCGACCCGCGCAGGAGCAGTTCGTGCTCGATGCCGCGAACCATCAGTTGCGGACGATTGTGGTCCGGCCTGGCGTCGTGTACGGCGGCGGCAGCGGAATGGTGGGCGATATTTTCAAGTCCGCCAGCAACGGCCTGGTCCGCGTCGTCGGCGACGGCAACAACCACTGGCCGCTCATCTACGATCGCGATCTGGCCGATCTCTACGCCCGGATCGTCGCCAACCCCGATGCCAGCGGCGTCTACCACGCTAATGACGAAGGCGACGAGCGCGTCAACGACATCGTCGGCGCGATTAGGCCGTACCTGCCAGTGAAGCCGGATGTCCGCTACGTGCCGATCGAGGAAGCGCGCAGCAAGATGGGCCCGTTCGCGGACGCGCTCGCGCTCGACCAGCTGGTGCGCAGTCCGCGCGCCAGGGCGCTTGGCTGGACGCCGACCCTGCACTCGGTGGCCGGCAGCGCGGCGCGGCTGCTCGAGGAATGGCGAGCCTCACGGAGCTAGCGTCGATCGCGCGATGCGTTAGCTTGGCGGAACGTCAGCCGAGCGACGCCGGAACGAAATAGAACGCCAGCGCGAGAATCAGATAGATCGACAGCAGCAACAGGCCTTCCACCCAGTTGCTCTGGCCATCCGCTACCACCGTCGAGGTCGCCAGCACCGAGAGCGCGATTGCGGTGATCTCGAAAGCGTCGAACAACAGCGACATCGGCCGCCCAATCGCGAAGGAGTAGAGCACCAGCGCAGGCGCCACGAACAGTGCGATCTGCGCGCTGCTGCCGATTGCGATCTCCACCGCGAGCGTCATCTCGTCCCGTCGCGCTGCGGCAATCGCGGAGTAGTGCTCCGCGGCGTTGCCGATCAGCGCCACTACAATTACGCCGACGAACAATTCAGTGAACCCGAACTGGACGAGCGCGGTCCCGAGACCGCGGACCAGCAACTCGGCCTGGATCGTGGTCAGTGCCGTCGCGATGCCAAGCAACAAGATCGCCGCCCGTGGCGAAAACGCCGGGCGACTCGCTGATGCCGCGCCGGCCTTCGTCGCTGCCAACCCATCGCGGCTCGGCCGCAACAGATCGCGCTGGCAGGTGAACGCGTAGACCAGACTGCCGGCGTACGCGGCAATCAACACGAACGCGCTCCAAAAGCTCAGGCGATTGATCGCCGGCGGCTGCGGCGCGAGGCTGCCGTAGAGCGACAAATCGAACACCGCCGGCATGACCAGTGCCACGACGCCGAGGAACAGCATCGCCGAGGTATTGCTCGCCGAGAGACGGTGAAACGTCTGCGAACGCCGGTTGATGCCACCGACGAAGAACGAGAGCCCCAGCACGAGAAGGAGATTGCCGATGATGCTGCCGGTGATCGATGCCTTGACCAACGCGACGTGACCGCCGCGTAGTGCGACCACTGCGATGATCAACTCGGCGGCATTGCCGAAGGTCGCGTTCAGGAATCC